>CAZXYL010000633.1:0-3835 GCA_964644915.1 uncultured Geminicoccaceae bacterium | reverse complement strand
CCGCAGGGCGTGGCGTTGTCGGGGGGGTTGTCGTAGATCGTCTCGGGGATCATAGGCTGTTTCCCTGTCGCTTCGGTGCGCTGCCGTCGGGCCGCCGCTCAGATCGACCGCTCCCGCCAGGTGTTGAGAAACGCTCGCAGGCGCCCGCTCTCGGGCGCCGCGAACAGCTGCGCCGGCCGGCCGCGCTCGACGATCCGGCCGTGGTCCATGAAGATGGCCGTGCTGGCGACGTGGGCCGCGAACCCCATCTCGTGGCTCACGATCAGCATGGTCATGCCTTCGGTCGCGAGCTGCCGCATCACGGCGAGCACTTCGCCCACCAACTCGGGATCGAGCGCCGAGGTCGGCTCGTCGAACAGCATGACCCGGGGCCGCATCGCCAGCGCGCGGGCGATCGCCACGCGCTGCTTCTGACCACCGGAGAGCTGCTCCGGATAATGGCGCGCATGGGCCTCGAGACCGACCCGGCGCAGCACCTCGAGCCCGCTCGCTTCGGCATTCCGCCGGCTCATCCGCTTGACCATGCGCAGGGCCTCGGTGACGTTGCCGAGCGCCGTCATGTGCGGCCACAGATTGAAATGCTGGAACACCATGCCGACGGAGCTGCGCACCTCGACGATCTCGCTCTCGCTCGCCAGGATGCGCCGGCCGTCCCGCTCGCGGTAGCCGAGCAGCCGGCCCTCGATGCGCACCTCGCCCTCGTCGTAGACCTCGAGAAAGGCGATGCACCGCAGGAGCGTGCTCTTGCCCGACCCGGAGGGCCCGATGATGCAGACCACCTCGGAGGCGCAAACGTCCAGGTCGATGCCGCGCAGCACCTCGGCGTCGCCGAAGCGCTTGACGAGGCCGCGCACCTCGATCACGCGCGCGGGCGCGCCGGCCGCGTCCTGAGTGACGACGCTGGTCGCGAGCCGGTCCTCAGCCATAGCGGACCCGGCGCTCGATCCAGCGCCCGGAGCGGGCGATCGCCTCGATCAGCACCCAGTAGAGCACGGCCACCGCGAGGTAGGGCTCGACCACGGCGAAGGTCTCGTTGGCCATCTGGGCCGCGTTTTTGGTCAGCTCGGCGACCGTGATGATCGAGAGCACCGCGGATTCCTTGACCAGGATGATGATCTGGTTGACCGAAGGCGGGACGATCAGGCTCAGCATTTGAGGGATCTGGATCCGATAGACAATCTGGCGGGGGGTGAGCCCGACCATCCTGGCAGCCTCGATCTGCCCGTTGGGGATCGACTCGAAGCCAGCCCGGAAAATTTCGGCGAAGTAGGCCGCGCCGTAGAAGCCGAGACCGAGGATGCCGACCGGCTCGGCGTCGAGCACCAGCCCGAAGGACGGGCCGCCGTAGTAGAGCAGGAACAGGATGACCAGGATCGGCGTGCCGCGCATGACCTCGACGTAGGCGCGGGCGGCGGCACGCACGACCAGGAGCCGGGCGCGCAGCAGCAGCGCCAGCGCCAGGCCCGCGACCAGCGCGATCACCGACGCCAGCGCGCAGACTCGTAGGGTGGTGACCAGGCCGGCCAGGAGCAGCGGCCCGTACCGGGCGATCATGTCGGTGTCGATGCCGATCATGCCCGCGCCCCGGCGATCATCATATGCCGCTCCATACGCCGGCCGGCCTGCGCGAGGAGAAGGTTTACGGCCAGATAGATCGCGCCGGCGATGAGATAGACCTCCAGAGGCTTGAAGGTGGTCGACGCGATCTGCTGGCTGCGGCGCATGAGCTCGGTGACCGCGATCACCGAGACTAGCGAGGAGTTCTTGACGATAATGATAGCCTCATTGATCAGCGGCGGCAGCACGAGGCGGAACATCTGCGGGATCAGGATGCGCCGCCGGATGGTCCACTTGCGAAGACCGAGGATGCGCGCCGCCTCGATCTCTCCGCGCGGGATCGCCGTCAGGCCAGCGCGATAGATCTCCGCCTGGAAGGCCGCCGTATTGAGCGACAGGGCGATCACCGCGGCGACGAAGGGCGACACGTCGACGCCGACCTGCGGCAGCATGTAGAAGACGATCAGCAGCTGCACGAGGATCGGCGTGCCCCGCCAGAAGCTGCGGTAGAGGCCGCACAGGGCGGCCAAGGGCGCCCTGTGCGACAGCAGCCCGAAAGCGAGCGCCAGCCCGAGCACCATGCCAAGGGCGATCGACAGGCCCGAGACGACGACGGTCGTCACGGCGCCGCCGATCAGGACGCCGTAGTTGTTGGCCAGGATCTCGATCATCGATCGCCTGTCGGGCCGGCCGCGCGTTCCGCTTCAGCGGCTGGAGCCGGGGCGGACCTGGACTCCCCGTACGCCTCTACTCCTCCGGCTGGGGCAGCTCGTCCGACGGCAGTTCCATGACGTCGCCGAACCACTTGCGCTGCAGCTCGGCCAGCACCCCCGACTCGTTGAGCCGGCGGATCTGCTCGTCCATGAAGGCGTTGAGCGAGGCGCTCTCCTCGTCCTTGCGGCCGGCCCAGGAGAAGTACTTCTTGGGCCCGAAGGTCGGCAGCACGACCTCGAACACGTCCGGCCGCTGGCGCGCCGCCTCGAGCTGGTTCGGCAGGCTGTTGACCACGGCGGCGAGACGGCCGGCGGCGAGATCGGCATAGGCCTCGCCGAAGTCGACATAGGTGCGGATATCGGAGACCGGCGTGCCGGCCGCGTCCAGCTCGGCGGCGAGCGCCTCCAGCGCCTGGAGCTGGGCCGAGCCCGCCTGCGAGCCCACCACCTTGCCCGCGACGTCCTCGGCGCGGGCGATGGAATCGTCGCCCTTGCGCTTGATCACCGCCATGGTGGCGTCCGCGATCGGCAGGCTCAGGTGATAGGTGTCGTAGCGCTCCTTGGTCACCGTTACCGACGTGATCACATAATCGAAGCGCTTCGCAGCGAGCCCCGGCAGAATGCCCTGCCAAGGCAGATCCAGCTGCTCCAGCCTGACCCCCGGCAGCTCCTCCATGAGGTGCTCCATCATGTCGGACGAGTAGCCGACGATCTCGCCGCCCTCGACGAACTCGAAGGGCGGGAAGCGGGCCTCCGTACCGACGACGAACGTGCCGCGCTGCTTGATGTTCTCGAGCAGATCGGCCTTGGCGGGCAGGGCGCCCACGACGGCAAAGCCGAGCGTGAGCACGGCGCCAAAGGCCAGCGCGAGGCCGGTCCTCCGGCCTGCGATCCCGGGGTGATGCATTTTCTCTGCCTCCCTGTAGCGAACCTCGCGTGCGCCTCGGCGCGCACGTTCACCGGTCCAGGAAGCGAATGAAGCATCGGTCGATGCAACAGTAAACCACCGACCTCCTCATCCTCATGGCTCTGAATCAGGTGTACAATGTTCTCTCCTGCGGGCTGCCACCTGCGGCTCGGTCGCGCAACCAGAGCGTCGCCGCTCCCACTCCACTGGAAACGGCTGCATCAGCTCCGCCAGCTGTGGTGCCGGCCGTCCGAGTCAGGCGCACAATCCGGCTTACGTACGAGAGGCTCACCCACTCTGCTTCGGCCGGTCTCGGACCGATGCGAACCGGCCCTCGTCCAGCATGCACTGCCAGCGCCACGCCCGGGCGATCGCCTTGACCATGGCCCTGTCGGGCTGGGGCGTTGAGGACGGCATGATCTCGCACCCGTCGGGAGCGACGATGCGCTTGCGCCTGCCGCCGCGCTGGAAGCGGATGGGAAGACGCACGACCAGGGTCGAACGGCCCAGGGCTGTCCGCCGGCACCCCCGGCAGCCTCAGCTCCGTGGATCGAACTGCCTGCAGGGCTCGGGGGAGACCGCGTGCTCGCGGCCAAGACGTCCGCCTCGCGCTGGCCCGCGCCACCTGCCGGGCTTCGAAACGCCCTCGCCGACAGCA
>CAZXYL010000632.1:0-2042 GCA_964644915.1 uncultured Geminicoccaceae bacterium | reverse complement strand
CAGAGCATACGCTCGCGCAGGAATTCAGGCTGAGCAAAGCCGAGCGAGGAGCGCGTCGCGGGCGATCTCCTCCTGCTCGCTGCGGTCGAGATCGCGCACGATCACCTTGCCGGCGGCGAGCTCGTCCTCGCCGAGCAGGATCGCGAGGCGCGCGTTCTGGGCAGCCGCGCGCTTCAGGCGCTGGCCGACCTTGCCGCGAAAGCCGAGCTCGACGTGGTGCCCGGCGCGGCGCAGCTGCTGCGCGAGCCGAAGCGCCTCCAGCTCCGTCTGCCTGCCTACCGGCACCACCGCGATCGGTCGCGGCGGGGCTTCGGGCGCACCGATCAGCATCGACAGCCGCTCGACCCCGGCAGCCCAGCCGATGCCCGGCGTGTCCGGCCCGCCCATGGTCGCGATCAGGCCGTCGTAGCGGCCGCCGGCGAGCACGGCGCCTTGGGCGCCGAGGCGCGCGGTCGTGAACTCGAAGGCGGTGTGCGTGTAGTAGTCGAGGCCGCGCACCAGGGCGGGGTTGAGCCGATAGCGGATACCCAGCGCATCGAGCCCCGCCTTGACCTCCTCGAAGAACTCGCGCGAGCTCGGGTTGAGCGCCTCGGCGAGCGAGGGCGCGTCCTTCAGGATCGCGCGGTCGCCCTCGTCCTTGCTGTCCAGGATGCGCAGGGGGTTGCGTTCGAGCCGGGAGCGGCTGTCGGCGGACAGTCGCTCGCGGTGCGGCTCGAGGAACGCGATCAGCCGCTCGCGATAGGCGTTGCGGCTCTCCAGATCACCCAGCGTGTTGAGCTCCAGGACCACGTCGTCCGCGAGCCCGAGCTCGGCCAGGATGTCGGCGCCGAGGGCTATGACCTCGACGTCGGCCATGGGCTCCGCCGCGCCCAGCACCTCGACATTGATCTGGTGGAACTGGCGCAGGCGCCCCTTCTGTGGCCGCTCGTAGCGGAACATGGGGCCCGAGCAGAAGACCTTGATCGGCAGCTGCTGGCCCAGGACGCCTGTGATGAACGCGCGCGCCACGCCCGCGGTGTACTCGGGCCGCAGCGTGATGCTCTCGCCGCCGCGGTCGTCGAAGGTGTACATCTCCTTGGTGACGACGTCCGAGGTCTCGCCCAGCGTGCGCGCGAACACCTCCGTGAACTCGAAGATCGGCGTGCTGATCTCGGCGTAGCCGTAGCGCGCCGCCACCGCGCGCCCGGTCCCGACGACCCTGCCGTGGCGAAGGGCGGCCTCCCCCACGATGTCGTGGGTGCCGCGGACGGGTCGAAGGGAGGTCATCCGAGGGCGATCACCGACTGTCATGAGGTGGCTCGGCGCCCGGGGCCGGCTTGCCGCGCAGCAGACCCTTGACGCTGACGTGCTCGTCGATCTCCTGCCATTCGATCGCATCGCCAAACGGCATGATCTTCCAACTGGCCCGCTGCTCCGGTGTGGCCGCGAAGAGCCGGGGCAGCCACCACAGCGGGGCGGCGATCCGACGCCCGTCCTTGAGCGTCACGATCAGCTCCGTCTCGCTACAATCGACGCCTTCGATCTGCAGCGTCTCGTCCTCAAGCTCCAAAATGCCCATGCCAAGCCCTCAGCAGCTCTTCCCTGTGCTCTTCGACCTTCTTCTGGATCTGGCGAAGCTCATGCTCCGCAAAGCCCTTAGCCCGTGCAAGCTCACAGTCTGACAGCCAGAACTTGGCCTGGCCGCGACCTTTCGTGACATGGATATGCGGCGGCTCGCCCTCGTCCAGGCTAAAGAACAGGAACTTGTATCCTTTCCATCTGAGGACCGTCGGCATCGCCCGGCCGGTTCGGGCTTACGCGCTCTTCTTCTCGGCGGCGGGGCCGTAGCGGCGCTCGACGTAGGCATCGACGATCGCCTGGAACTCCTCGGCGATATGGTCGCCACGCAGCGTCATCGCCCACTGGCCGTCGATGAACACCGGCGCGGCCGGGCTCTCGCCCGTCCCGGGCAGGCTGATGCCGACGTCCGCGTGCTTGCTCTCCCCGGGGCCGTTCACGACGCAGCCCATGACCGCGACGTTCAGCCCCTCGACGCCGGGGTA
>CAZXYL010000631.1:0-2060 GCA_964644915.1 uncultured Geminicoccaceae bacterium | reverse complement strand
CGCGGAGCAGACCTACGAGTGGGCGGTGCGCTACCCGGAGATGGTCAAGCGCGCGCTGCCCTTCGCCGGCACCGCGAAGACCACGCCCCACGACTACATCTTCGTGCGCGCGCACGAAGATGCGCTCAAGTCCGATCCGGCGTGGAACGGCGGTTTTTACGAGCATCCCCACGCGGTGGAGGTCGGCCTGCGGCGGCATGCCCAGATCTGGTCGGTGATGGGGCTGTGCCAGGAGTTCTACAAGCGGGAGGCCTGGCGCGAGGTCGGCTTCTCGTCCCTCGAGGATTTCCTGCACCGGTTCTGGGAGGCTTACTTCCTGCCCATGGATCCCAACAACCTGATCTGGATGGGCTGGAAGTGGCGCCACGGGGACGTCAGCCGGCACACGGGCGGCGACCTCGCCGCCGCGCTCGGCCGCATCAGGGCAAAGACCCTCGTGGTACCCTTCTCGTACGACATGTTCTTCCCGCCCGAGGATTGTGAGGAGGAGCAGAAGCTGATCCCCAACAGCGAGTTCCGGGTGGTGGAGAGCCTGTGGGCGCATTTCGCCATGTTCTGCAGGACCGCCAACGATCGAGAGCAGATCGCCGCGTGCATCCGGGATCTGCTGAACGAATCCGTGCCGTGACGGCCGGGAGTGTACGGGCTCGCTGGCGCGGTAACACATCGAAGAGCTCACCGTCTGCTTCCTCGACCATGACGATGCCGTGCCGCAACCCCGGCCGGAGGACGGATAGGTCGCAGCGCGCCCAACCGCAGACCCGCGTCGGCCCTCGCCCCGCGATGCTGCCGGAACCGGGGCGGCCTGCGAGCGTAGATCAAGACAGCCGCGTCCGGCGGCCGAAGCCCCATGGCCGCGACGACCGGCAGGCGAAGGGAGGATACGATGGGTGAGGAGGTTTCCCGCCAGGCGCGTCGCCGCTTTCTGCAGCTGGCAACGGGCGTGGTGATCGCGCCCCTGTGCGCCGGGCTGGTCTCGCGCCGGGCGCTCGGCCAGGAGCGGGTGAGCGAGGACGACGAGATCGCGCAGCAGCTGGGCTACGTGCACGACGCCGCGCAGGTGGACCCGGCCGAATGGCCCGAGTACGAGCCGGGCCAGCTGTGCTCGAACTGCGCCCTCTACCACGGCGAGGAGGGCGAGGAATGGGGGCCGTGCGACATCTTCGGCGGCGACCTGGTCGCTGCCGACGGCTGGTGCTCGGCCTGGATCGAGCAGGAGGCCTGAGGCGGGAGCGCCGGCCCGACAAAAAAAGAAGCGGGGCACCGCGTCCCCGCTCAGCTCGATGCCATGCGGCGCGGAGTTTCAGGCCGGTGCGGGCTCCGCGGCCTCGGCCTCGACGTCGGCCGGCGGCGGGGCGAAGTGGGTCGCGTCGAGCGCGCGGATGCGCTGGTCGCAGGCCTCCGCGGCCTCGCGGGTCGGCGCCCAGCGGTTGTTCTGGATCAGCTGCCGGCGCTGGAACGCGCTCGTGGTCTCCTGCAGCTGGGTGTAGATCACGCCGCGCTCGGGCTGGAGCAGGAACTCCTGCACGCAGGCCTCGACCGCGACGCGGTGCTCGACTTCCGCGCCGGTGTGCCAGTTGCCGACCCAGTGGAAGCCGGCCGCGTACATCGCCACCATGCCGGCGGCGAACGCCCCGACGCCGGTCCAGGCCAGGTGCTTGTGGCTCCAGCTGCGGTCTCGCCATGAGGTCTTGGCGGGTTCGCTCATCTCGTCTACCTCGGCGCTCTAGCCGGACACCGCGTCCGGCCTTCTTTCCTTGTCATATGTAGGGCGCGGGCGGGCCGAGTACAGCCGCAGATTGCCGTGCCGGTGCGCTGTTCACCTCATCGCTGTGCCGATGCCACTGGAGTGCGCCGGCTCAACCCGGCAGGCCGATCATGACCTTGCCGGCCTCGAGCCGCACCGGATAGGTCCGAAGGTCGACGCAGACCGGCGGGCTCTTCGCCTTGCCGCTCGGGATGTGGAAGCGCCCCTGGTGCAGCGGGCATTCGATGATCTCGCCCAGCACCAGGCCGTCGGCGAGATGCGCCCACTCGTGCGTGCAGTAGCCGTCGGTGGC
>CAZXYL010000630.1:0-1888 GCA_964644915.1 uncultured Geminicoccaceae bacterium | reverse complement strand
GCCGCGGCGAGCTGAAGGGGCAGGCTGACGGCCTGAGCTGGCTGGTCGGGGCGGCGTGATTCGAACACGCGACCCTCTGCTCCCAAAGCAGATGCGCTACCAGGCTGCGCTACGCCCCGACGGGCGTTGTTGTAGTGCGCGTGCGGGGTGGAATCAACGCCTCGGGCCCTCTTCAGGGGCCCAGCGCCGGCGGGAAGGGGCCTTCGTGGTCGCGCAGCTCGAGCGCGCGCCGCAGCGTCCAGTCCACGCTCGGAAAAGCGAGCTCCCGCCACGGGATCGCCTGCCACTCGAACAGATCGAGCTCGCGCGTCTCGGGGCCGGCGGCGATGTGGGGCGAAAGCAGGCGCGCGCGATACATGAGCTGCACCTGACCGATGCGCACGACGTTGTAGACCGCGAGCAGCCCCTCGATCTCGATCCGGGCGCGCGCCTCCTCGTACGCCTCGCGCGCGGCGCCCGCCTCGGTGCTCTCGCCGATCTCGAGATAGCCCGCCGGCACGGTCCAGAAGCCGGCGCGCGGCTCGATCGCCCGCCGGCAGAGCAGGACGCGGTCCCGCCAGCTGCAGACCGCGCCCACGACCACCTTCGGGTTCAGATAGTGGATGGTGGTGCAGCGCGTGCAGACGTGACGCTCGAACTCGTCGCCGGCGGGCCGCTTGAGCTCGACCGGGCCGCCGCAGGAGCTGCAAAAGCGCATGGCCGCCCCGCGCCCGGGGGCTCAGCGGCGCTTGAACAGCGCTTCGGCCGCCGCCCGCTCCTCCTGCTTGGCCTGGATGGCGGCGCGGGCGCGCGCGATCTCCGCCTCCATGCGCCTGATGTAGGCGTCCAGGTCCTCGACCGACCAGGTCGCGAGGTCCGGCGGCTTGGCGCTCGGATGCCGCGGCAGATCGTCCTCGTCGTGGGCCATGATCGCCTCCAGCAACGTCAGGGCGCTTCGAGATCGTGCTCCTCGGCGACGTGGTCGACCATGTCGCCGAGCATCCGGAGCACGTGCTCGTCGGTGACCTGGTAGAAGACCTGCCGGCCCTGGCGCTCGGCCTGGAGCAGCCGGGCGGCGCGCAGCAGCCGCAGATGGTGGCTCACCAGCGAGGGCGAGAGGTTGAGCCTCTGGGCCATGTCGCCGACCGAGACCTTCTCGGACAGGCAGCTCAGCACGATCCGCAGCCGGCTCGGATCGCTCATGAGCCGGAACATCTCGGAGAGCTCGTGGACCTGGTCCTCGCTCAGCCGCTCGTTCGGCGACGGCACTGTGTTGCGCTTCAACATTCCCGCTGGTCTTCACCCCGCGCCGTACACCGGCGGGCCGCCGGCGCGACTGCCGCGCATCGGCGCGAAAACTAGGTGAGATCGCGGGCGATGTACAGCTGCGAGCCCCGCGCCGCGAAGCTGCCGCGCCACAGCGGCCGCTCCCGCAATCGTGAGGCGCAGCAGGGTGTACAGGCTTTCGCGTCCAGACGTAAGTTGACCGTCCATAACGAGCGCACTTCGTCGGGGAGGCAGGCGACCAGCAGGCACGGCTTGCTCCCCGACGCCTCGGTTTGGGTACGAAGACCGGAGCGAAGGGGTCAGGCATGTCGGATCGAAACCCCCGTGATCTCGAGCACGAACTACCGGATGCCGCCGGCGAGCCGGCCGACAGCGCGGGCGTGGTCGGTCAGGTGGCGCGCTCGCGCACGTCGAGACGGCAGTTCATCAAGGGCGTGATCGCATCCGGCGCCGCCATCTCGGCGGCCGGGTACGCGTTCGGCGGCCTCGGTGCGCGTCAGGCGCGCGCCGCCACCGGCGCGGTGGAGCGCCTGATCAGCCTCAACGTCAACGGGCGCGTGCGGCGGGTCGACGTCCTGCCGCAGGAAACGCTGGCCATGACGCTGCGCTACAAGCTCGGGCT
>CAZXYL010000629.1:0-4624 GCA_964644915.1 uncultured Geminicoccaceae bacterium | reverse complement strand
TGCCGGTCCGGGTCGTGACCGCCGAGGCCGGGACGGTGCAGGAGCGGATCGAGGCGGTGGGTACGACGCTCGCGCGGCAGGCGGTCGACATGGTCTCGCTGGCCTCGGGCCGGGTGGTCGAGATCGCGTTTCGCCCAGGCGAGGCGGTCGAGGCGGGTGAGGTTCTGGTGAGGCTCGACGATGTCAATGAGCGGGCGGCGGTGGCCGAGGCGCAGGCCGCCCTGCGCGAGGTCGAGCTGGCGCTCGATCGCGCGCGCCGGCTGCGCGCCAATAATACCGTGCCCCAGGCGACTGTGGACGAGCTCGAGGCCAATCAAGCCGGCGCGCGGGCGCGGCTCGATCGCGCCGAGCAGCAGCTCGCGGAGCGCACGATCACGGCACCGTTCGCGGGCGTGGTCGGGATCCGGCGGATCGACGTCGGCGCGCGGGTCGATGACAGCACCGTGCTGACCACGCTCGACGATCTCTCCGAGGTCGAGATCGAGTTCAGCGTGCCCGAGATCTTCTTCGGCCGGGTGCGCCCGGGGCAGGAGGTGAGCGCGACGTCCGTCGCCTTCCCGGGCCGCAGATTCGAGGGTCGCATCGCCAGCATCGACACCCGGATCGGCGAGACCTCGCGCGCCTTCCGGGTCCGCGCCACCTTGCCCAACCCCGATCTGACCCTGCCTGCGGGCATGTTCATGCACGTCGAGGTGGTTCTCGAGGAGCGGACGGCGGTGCTGATCCCCGAGGAGGCGGTGGTGGCCGAAGGCGCCCGCACGTCCGTGTTCACGGTCGAGGACGAGCGGGCGCAGCGGCGCCCGGTCCGTCTCGGCCAGCGCCGGGCCGGCGCGGTCGAGGTGCTGGAGGGCGTGGCGGCGGGCGAATCCGTCGTCCGCAGCGGCGTGCAGCGGCTCCGTGACGGCGCGCCGGTCCGGGTCCAGGGCGAGAGGGGCGAGGCGATCGCGGTGGGAGGGGCGGACGCGTGATCTCCGAGTTCTGCATCAAGCGCCCGGTCTTCGCCGCGGTCCTCAGCCTCCTGATCATCGTGCTCGGCATCGCGTCCTTGCTGCGCCTGCCCATCCGCGAGCTGCCGGAGGTCGATGCGCCGGTGGTGAGCGTCACCACCACCTACACCGGGGCGGCGCCGGAGATCGTCGACGTCGAGATCACCGAGCGCATCGAGGGCGCCGTCGCCAGCATCGCCGGCATCAAGACGATCTCCTCGGAGAGCCGGCGTGGCCGCGGGCGCACCACCATCGAGTTCGACCCCGGCCGCGACATCGACGAGTCGGCGAACGACGTCCGCGATGCGGTCGGCCGGGTCCGGGCCGAGCTGCCCGACGATGCCGACGAGCCGCGGATCACCAAGGCCGACAGCGACGCGGATCCGGTGATGCGGGTCGCGATCACCAGCGATCGGATGAGCCCGGCCGAGATCACCGATTACGCCGAGCGCTTCATCGTCGACCGACTGGCCACGCTGGACGGCGTGGCCCAGGTCCAGATCTACGGTTCGCGCCGCTATGCCGTGCGCATCTGGCTCGATCGCCGCGCCATGGCGGCGCGCAACCTCACGGTCGACGACGTCGAGACGGCGCTGCGCCGCAACAACGTCGAGCTGCCGGCGGGCGAGCTGGAATCCGCGGCGCGCCAGTTCGCCATCCGCACCGACGGGCGGCTCTCGGACGTCGAGCAGTTCCGCAATCTGGTGGTCGACCGGGTCGCGGGCTACCCGATCCGGCTCGCCGACATCGCCCGGGTCGAGCGCGGCGTCGAGGACGACCGGACGATCGTCCGCTCCGACGGGAGCGAGGCGGTCGGGCTCGGCGTGCTGCGCCAGTCCCGGGCCAACACGATCGCGATCTCGAACAATGTGCGCGCGCAGCTTGATCAGATCCGCCCGACCCTGCCCGAGGGCATGGAGGTCGGGATCGGCTCGGACGATGCCGTGTTCATCCGGGAATCGATCCGCGAGGTGGTCCGGGCGCTCGGCATCGCGGTCGTCCTCGTGATCCTGGTCATCTTCGCCTTCCTGGCCTCGGCGCGCGCCGTGCTGGTGCCGGCCGTGACCATCCCGGTGGCCGTGATCGGCACCTTCACCGGCATCTACGCGCTCGGCTTCTCGATCAACGTGCTCACGCTGCTGGCCATGATCCTGGCGATCGGCATCGTGGTCGACGATGCCATCGTGATGCTCGAGAACATCCAGCGCCGGGTCGAGCGCGGCGAGGCGCCGCTGGTCGCGGGCGTGCTCGGTGCCCGGCAGGTCACGTTCGCGATCCTCGCCACCTCGGCGACTCTGATCGCGGTGTTCGTCCCGATCTCGTTTCTCGAAGGCAACGTGGGGCGGCTGTTCACCGAGTTCGGCTTCGTGCTCGCCGCCGCCGTGGCGATCTCGACGCTGGTCGCACTCACCCTCTGCCCTGCACTGTGCACCAAGCTGCTCAAGAGCGGCGAGCCGCGCGGGGCGGCGCGCTTGCTGGAGCAAGGGCTCGGGCTGGTCACCCGCGGCTATCGGGCCCTGCTCGCCCGCGCCCTCGATGCCGGGCTTCTGGTCCTGCTTGCCGCCGTGCTGATCGCGCTCGGCTCCGTGGTGCTGTACCGGGCGTTGCCGCAGGAGCTGACGCCCGCCGAGGACCGCGGCGTCTTCTTCGTGCCAGTCACGGCCCCCCAGGGCGCCACCGTCGCCTATACCGACCAGGAGGCGCGCCAGATCGAGGAGATCCTCCAGCCGTTACGCGAGAATGGCGCCGCAGAACGGATCTTCGCCATCGTGGGGCCGGGCGGTCAGCCGCACCGGGCCTTCGTCGTCGTGCGCCTGGCCGAGTGGGGAGCGCGCGAGCAGAGCCAGCAGGACTACGTGCGAGATCTGATCCCGGAGATGAACGAGATTTCGGGCGTGCGCGCGTTCCCGGTCAACCCGGCCGGCCTCGGCCAGCGCGGCAGCCGCACGCCTCTGCAGGTCGTGATCGGCGGACCGGACTACCAGAGCATCCGGGAATGGAGCGAGGCGATCCTGGCCCGGGCGGAGCAGAACGAAGGCCTGCTGAACCTCGAGACCGACTTCGAGGAGAACCAGCCCCAGTTCGACGTGCTGATCGATCGCGCCCGCGCGGACGACCTTGACATCGGCGTCGAGGCCATTGCCCGGACCCTGCAGACCATGCTCGCCTCCCGTGAGATCACCGCCTATGTCGACCGCGGCCGCGAGTATCCGGTGATCGTGCAGGCCCGCGCCGAGGACCGGCGCACGCCGGGCGATCTCGCCAACATCTTCGTCCGCTCCGGCACCAACGCGGAGCTCGTGCCGCTTTCCGCCCTGGTCAACGCCGCCGAGGGTGCGGCGCCGCCCACGCTCAAGCGCTACCAGCGGCTGCCCTCGATCACCATCTCCGCGGCGCTCGCCGACGGCTACGACCTGGGCTCGGCGATCCGCTTCATGCAGGCGGTGGCCGAGGAGACGCTGCCGGACGAGGCGAGCCTCGGCTTCTCCGGCCAGTCACAGCAGTTCCTCGAGACCTCAGGCGGCCTCGCGATCACCTTCGCGCTGGCGCTGCTCATCGTGTTCCTGGTGCTCGCGGCCCAGTTCGAGAGCTTCGTGCACCCCTTCATCATCCTGCTCTCGGTGCCGCTCGCGGTCTCGGGGGCGCTGCTCTCGCTCTGGCTCGCCGGCATGTCGCTGAACGTCTACAGCCAGATCGGGATCATCTTGCTGATCGGCCTGATGGCCAAGAACGGCATCCTGATCGTCGAGTTCGCCAATCAATTGCGCGATCAGGGCCGTACCGTGCGCGAGGCGATCCTGGAAGGCGCCGCCCTGCGCTTCCGGCCGATCCTGATGACCGTGGTCTCGACCATCCTGGGCGCCGTGCCGCTCGTGATCGCGAGCAGCGCCGGGGCCGAAGGGCGGGCCGCCATCGGCACGGTGATCATCGGCGGCCTCGGCATCGCGTCCGTGCTGACCCTGTTCGTCACGCCGGTCCTCTACGACCTGCTGGCGCGCTTCGCCCGGCCGACCGGCGCGATCGAGAAGGATCTCCGGCGCGCGCTCGCCGCCCGGGGCGGCTGATGCCCGGACGGCCTGCCCGAGCTCACTCAGTCGGCGTCAGTCGGCGGGCTGCGCGTCAGCGATCTGGTCACGCAGCGCGTCCAGACGCTCCTTGGCGATGATCAGCGCCGCATAGCCGGGCGGGAGCTGGTCGCCGTACTGCTCCTCGACCTCGTCGATCGCGCTGCTCGCGTCTTCGAGGTAGCGCGCCGCCGCCTCGTGCTGGCCGGCCATCATCTCGCGATCGGCGCGGGTCTGCAGGCTCTCGATCTCGCGCATTTTGAAGCGGACCTCGGGCGGCGGGTCGATCGCCAACATCAGGCCGGGGCGGTCGATGACGCCCTGCTCGATCGCCTCCTCGTCCTCGCCCAGCGCCGCGGTCACCTCGGCCTCGATCGCCTCGATGCGCTCGGTGAGCTGGGGAAGCATCGGGTGGTCGGGGCTCTCGAACTCGAGATTCGTGAGCCGGCGGCGCTGCTCCGCGAGGTCGCGGGCGGCACTCTCGGGCGCGACCGTGGCCTGAAACTCGACATTGTCCAGGCTCTGCTCGATGGCCTGGGCGAGCTCGTCCCCGGGCTCCTTGGGCTGCTCCAG
>CAZXYL010000628.1:0-3058 GCA_964644915.1 uncultured Geminicoccaceae bacterium | reverse complement strand
CTGCCGCGGGAACGGCCGCTGCTGATGGGCGTGCTCAACGTCACGCCCGACAGCTTCTCCGACGGCGGCCTCTTCCTCGAGACCGGGGCCGCGATCGAGCAGGGTCGCAGGCTGGCGGCGGAAGGTGCCGCGATCGTGGACATCGGCGGCGAATCGACGCGCCCCGGCTCGCAGGCCGTACCGCTCGAGGAGGAGTTCCGACGCGTGCTGCCGGTGGTGCGCGCACTGGCCGGGGACGGGATCTGCGTCTCGATCGACACCCGCAAGGCCGCGGTCATGGCCGCGGCGCTCGAGGCCGGTGCCCGGATCGTGAACGACGTCTCGGCCCTGCAGCACGATCCGGACAGCCTGGGCCTCGTCGCGTCCCGGGGCGCCACGGTGGTCCTGATGCACTGCCAGGGTGAGCCTGCGACCATGCAGGTTCAGCCGATCTACGACCGGGCGGCGCTCGACGTCTACGATCATCTCGAGGCGCGGATTCAGGCCTGCGAGGCAGGGGGCATCGACCGCACCCGCCTCATTGTCGATCCCGGCATCGGGTTCGGCAAGACGGTGGCGCACAATCTCGAAATCCTGCATCATCTCGGCATCTACCGTGGGCTGGGGGTCGCGTTGCTGCTCGGGGTCTCGCGCAAGAGCTTCATCGCTCGTGCGGCAGGAGAGGCTCCGGTCGACCAGCGGTTGGGCGGCTCACTGGCCGCTGCCCTGTTCGGCTACCGCCAGGGCGCATCGATCCTGCGTGTCCATGACGTCGCGGCGACCCGGCAAGCCGTGCGGATCTGGAACGCCATGAAGGCTCTAACGTAGCTGGCGAAATGCTTGCTTGCTGCTCGCCGACTCTTGGGATAAGCCAACGTCGATATCGACGAACGCCGGTTGTGCGGTTTGGGAGGATGTGCATGGTTCGGCAGTTGTTCGGCACCGACGGCATTCGCGGTACCGCCAACCAGCCGCCGATGACGGCAGAGATCGCGCTCAAGCTGGGCCTCGCTGCGGGCGCCCAGTTCACGCGCGGCGATCATCGCCACCGGGTCGTCATCGGCAAGGACACGCGGCTCTCGGGCTACATGCTGGAGCCCGCGCTGACCGCCGGCTTCATCGCCATGGGCATGGACGTGACGCTGCTGGGGCCGATGCCGACGCCCGCCGTGGCACTGCTCACCCGCTCGCTGCGCGCCGATCTGGGCGTCATGATCTCGGCCTCGCACAACCCGTATCAGGACAACGGCATCAAGCTGTTCGGCCCGGACGGCTTCAAGCTTTCCGACGCCATCGAGGCGCAGATCGAGGCGCGGATGGACGATCCCGAGCAGAACGGCCTGGCGGCGCCGGACCGGCTCGGTCGCGCGGTGCGGCTCGAAGGCGGGCGTGACCGCTACGTCGAGGCGCTCAAGGCCACGCTGCCCCGCGGCATCAGCCTGAACGGCCTCAAAATCGTGATCGACGGTGCCAATGGCGCCGCCTACAGCGTGGCGCCCCAGGTGCTCTGGGAGCTCGGCGCCGAGCTGGTCGAGATCGGCACCAACCCGGACGGCTTCAACATCAATGCCGGCTGCGGCTCGACCGCGCCCCAGGCGATGCGTGCCGCGGTGGTCGCGCACGGCGCGGACGTCGGCATCGCGCTGGATGGCGATGCCGACCGGCTGGTGCTGGCGGACGAGAACGGGCAGCTCATCGACGGCGATCAGATGCTGGCCGTGCTCGCCACGAGCTGGCGGGAGCTGGAGATGCTGCGCGGCGACGGCGTCGTGGCCACCCTGATGAGTAATCTCGGCCTCGAGCGCTACCTCCAGAGCCGCGGCCTTGACCTGCACCGGACCAGCGTCGGGGACCGCTACGTGGTCGAGCACATGCGCAGCTCCGGGCACAACCTGGGAGGCGAGCAGTCGGGCCATCTGATCATGACCGACTACGGCACTACCGGGGACGGGCTGCTCGCGGCTCTGCAGATGCTCGCCGTGATGACCCGCGCGCAGCGCCCGCTCAGCGAGGTCGGCCGCCCGTTCACGCCCCTGCCCCAGCAATTGCGCAACTGCCGGCTCAACGGCGGCCGACCGCTCGAGAACGCGGAGGTGAAGCAGTGTATCGCGGACGCCACGCAGCGGCTCGACGGCCACGGCCGGCTTCTGGTCCGGGCGTCGGGGACGGAGCCGCTGATCCGGGTCATGGTGGAGGCCGATGACGAAAAGCTGCTGAAGCAGGTCCTCGAGGAGGTCGGGGGCGTGATCGAGCGCTACGCCTGATCTCTGCGGCATCCGCGCGCAAAGGGCTGGGCAAGGCCGCATCCCCCGCTACTTAACCATCTAGCACCTCAGGGTGGCATCCCCGCGCGATGCCGGGAGGGGCCGCCTCGTCCGCTTGCTTCTCGGGGGGAACGGTGGACTTCGATCCGATCCTGCTGTCTCGCATCCAGTTCGCGTTCACCGTCTCCTTTCACATCCTCTTTCCCGCTTTCACCATCGGTCTTGCCGCCTACATCGTGGTGCTGGAGGCTCTGTGGTACTGGACCGGCCGGCGCGCGTTCCTTCAGCTCTCCGAGTTCTGGATCAAGCTGTTCGCCGTCTCCTTCGGCATGGGCGTGGTGTCCGGCATCGTCATGTCCTACCAGTTCGGCACCAACTGGAGCCGGTTCTCCGATGCCACCGGCAATGTCCTGGGCCCTCTGATCAGCTACGAGGTCCTGACGGCGTTCTTCCTCGAGGCGGCCTTCCTGGGGGTGCTGCTGTTCGGCCGCACCCGCGTTCCCGCGCCTTTGCACTTCTTCTCGGCCTGTGCGGTGTCGCTCGGCACCCTCGTCTCCGCCTTCTGGATCCTCTCGGCCAACAGCTGGATGCACACTCCGGCCGGCTACGAGCTGCGCGACGGCATCTTCTATCCGGTCGACTGGTGGGCAGTAGTCTTCAACCCGTCGTTCCCGTATCGTCTGAGCCACATGGTGACCGCGGTCTTCCTCACCACCGCGTTCACCGTGGTCGCGGTCAGCGCCTGGTACCTCCTGCACCGCCGGGTCGAGGCGACTGCCCGCATCGCCTTGTCGATGGGGCTCGGGCTGATCAGC
>CAZXYL010000627.1:0-2499 GCA_964644915.1 uncultured Geminicoccaceae bacterium | reverse complement strand
ATCGCATGACGGGCTATCTGCAACGTCTGCTCGACGCCGCGCTGCCCGCGTCTGACCCACCGGCGCTGAGGCCGGTGATCAAGAGCACGTCACCCATTTTCGAGCAGAATCAGCTGTTGGGGCTGGCCGGCCTCGATGCCGTGGGCGCGGATGCAGAAGCCGCGCCGCGCACTGCCGAGGCTCCGGCCGCGCCGCCCCCGAGCGCGCCGACCCCGCGCTGGCCGGCGTCGGTCCCCGCCGTCCCGGCGCGCGCAATCTCGCGGCACGATCCTTTCCCTGTGGCGCCCGCGTCGCCAACCGCGGTGCGTGAGCCCACTTTCGTGGCCTCGTTGCCGCCGCCTTTGGCCGCTGCGAGCGCAGCCCCGCCGCTGCAGCAGGAACCACCCGAGACGGTGCCTGCGCCTGCGGGAACCGATCCGGAGCCCTTGGAGCCGGCGCCACGTCCCGAGATCGCGGAGCCGGAGCATGTCACCGACCTGCCTGCGACGCTGGTGCCGCAGGAGTCCGTCGTGGCGGCGGCGGCCGAGCAGGTAGCGACCGAAGTCACATCGGCGTCTGGACCCGATACGACCTCTCAACTGCACGACGTAGGGGAGCCGGCGGCCGCGCGGATCGTGGCCCGTGACCTGACGCCCGCTCTGGAGCCGATCGGTCGCGTGTCCGAGGCGCTGCCCCCGCCGCGTATGCTCGAGCCGAGGCCGCGGCCGAGCCTGGACGACACCGACCCGACTCCCGACCAGTCCCAAGCCGAGACGCTGCAGGGGCCGCCGAGGATCAACATCGGCCGCGTCATGGTCGAGCTCGTTCCTGACCCCGCACCCCTCGCCCAGGCGGCCAGGACTCCCCGCACCGCCGCGGCGGCGTCGATGATCGGGCCTCTCGGCAACCGTCGCGCGCGGCGACGCCTGTTCGCGCTGAACCGGCTCTAGCCATGCCGCTGTTCGACCTGTCCCATGTCACGAGTTCGTTGGCCGAGGCGTTGCGGCTCAACATCACCCGGCTCGAGCCCACGCTTGCCGGGCAGCTCGAGGTCAGCACGCTGCCGCCGGAACGCGTCAGCGGGGCGATGAACACGATCAACCTCTACCTGTACCACGCCGCCGAGGACCCCCATTACCGGAACCTCGTCGGCAACCTCAGCGACGCGCGGCCGGTGCAGACCAAGCCGATGTCGCTGATCCTCTACTACATCCTGACCACCCATCACGAGGTGAACTCGAGCTTCGACACCGTGACCGAGCAGCGGCTGATGGGCTACGCACTCAAGACCCTGCACGACTACTCCTTGATCGACGACCATACCGAGATCAGCGGCACCCAGGTCCTGCACGCCGAGCTGCGCGGTCGCGACAACCGGCTGGAGGTGACGCTGCGGCCGGTCACGCCGGAAGACGCGATCGCCTTCTGGTCGGCGGAGGACCGGCAGACCACGCGCCTCTCCGCCTACTACGAGGTGCGCTACGCGCTGCTCGAGCCGGACCCGCCGCGACGATTGCCCGGCGTGGTGCTGAGCCTCGGCACGTTCATCGTCGATCTCGCGTCGCCGCAGTTGGCCGGCAGCCGCAGCGAGGTGACCTTCACGCTGCCCGTTCAGGCCGGCGGCGGTCCGCAGACCATCGTCGCCTCGCCCGCCCGGGTCGGGCCGCCCGGACCGCCGGGCGCCAACCGTCTCACCCTGCTCGGCGCCAATCTCGCGATCGGCCAGGAGCGCCGGCTCTATCTGCGCAACGCGCGTTGGCGTGAGCGAGCACCGGGGATGGAGCGTGTGCTGGTCGATCCCGACCTGCCGCAAAACGCGGCCGATGGCTGGACAATCGAAGGGGCGAGCGACCGGATCGATGTCACGTTCGGCACGCAGCTCACCGTGGCAGTCCCCGCCGGCCCGCCCGTCGTGCTGCCGGTGGAACCCGGCATCTACCATGCGCGCGTCGAGGTCGTAAAAGAGCTGCGCGTCATCCAGGGCCAGCTCAAGGAGATCACCGACACCTCCAACGAGACGTCATTCGCGGTGGCGCCGCGCGTCATCGGCGCCAGCGTGATCGATCCGGCGCAGCGGCGCATCCGCGTCGACCTCGATCCGTCGACGGACCTCACACCCGCCGGCGCGCCGGGGCCGCTCGAGAGCATGGTCGTGGTCGACGGCGAGAGCTACGAGCGCTTCGACCCGGCGGTGCCCGGCGCGACCTTCAATATCGGCGAGTTCGAACCCGCGAACGCTACGCTGGATTTCCGCGCCCGGTTCGACCCGACCGTGCCCGGCACCCATCCGTTCCGAGTGATCGTCGAAGGGGCGGAGAGCCAACCCCTCTGGATCGAGCTGCCATGACCGTCGCGGCGACCGAAGGCGCGCGCGTCATGGCTGAGCACCCGGCCCGGCAGGCCGACCTCGCCATCGGCAGCATGACGGTGCGCGGACGCTGCCTCTCGCCCACAACCGGGCAGAGCCTTGCAACCGCGATCGCCACCGTGCTGGCGCGGCAGCTTCCGGTCCGCAACGCG
>CAZXYL010000626.1:0-2465 GCA_964644915.1 uncultured Geminicoccaceae bacterium | reverse complement strand
GCCGGGCCGGCTCGGGATCAGCGACGGCGCGACCACGCTGCATTCCTGACCGAGGCCGCTGAGCAGCCGATGCACGCCGTAGCCGCACGGGCCGGCTTCGTAGCAGAAGCTGAGCCGCCGGTGGCGACCCTTCAGGCGCAGGGCCAAACGGTGCAGCGCCTCCGGGGTGCTCGGGATCTCGCCCAGAAAGCGCACCTCGCCGCCGCGCCCGGCTTCGGCGATCGCCACCGCGGTGGTCCGCTTGTGCACGTCCAGTCCGACGAATGTGGTAGGTTCCATGCGGCCCGTCTCCTGTGCCTGAGGCTCGGCGCCGGCCCATCCGGCGCAACCCTCGATCCGACATACCGGAGACGGGGTCCCTTCAGCTCAGGGCCGTGAACATAGGGTCTAAAGCGAGAGCAAAGTCGGCGTTCTTGCTTGCGATCGAGGCGCAGATTCGACTGGACTTCCTTGGCCAAGGAAGCGTCCATGGGGGCGTTGGCTGCCGCGAGTTCAGGGCCGGCAGCCTGAGCCCCGCCTCGTGCTGCCGCGGGGCTTTGGGTGGTGGCAGCGCTGCGATCGGCGCAGCGCTCGAATGGAGGACCACCCGATGCCCAAGACCAAGACCGCCCAGACGAACCACGCTGAGGAAAGCCAGCCGCGCGCCAAGCGAGGGCGCGGTGCGAAGGCGGCCGCGAACAAACCTGCCAAACAAGATAAGGTCGCCAGGAACAGGCAACACCGCTCGGATCATGCGATTAACAAGCCGAGCAAGCAGCAGCTTTGCCTCGAGCTACTCCGCCGACCCGACGGGTGCCAGCGTCGAGGAGCTGCAGGCCGCGACCGGCTGGCAGGCGCACAGCGCACGCGGGTTCTTGTCCGGCACGGTCAAGAAGAAGCTCAGGCTGACGCTCAGCTCGGATCGGCCGAGCGATGGCCCCCGGCGCTATCGTGTCGGATCGGAGGCTTAGGTATCATGAGCCTCATGAGCCCTGCCGCAAGCCTTCAATCGGCGCACCGGCCGAGCCCTGCGACCACCTGCATCCCAACTGTAGCGGCACAACTCGAAGCGCTGCCCAACTTGAGCATAGCGGAGCTGCGCGCGGAGTGGCGCCGCCGCTTTCGCAGCCCGCCACCCAACCGGCTCAACCGGGACCTGTTGATGCGCGGCGTTGCTTACAAGATCCAAGAGCGCGCGTACGGTGGCCTGGGCCGGGCCACCCTGCGCAAGCTCGAAGCCCTCGCCGAGCAGCTTGCGGCAAGCGATGGACGGTGGCTCGATCCCTACCCCTCGCTCAAGCCCGGCACCAGACTGGTGCGAAGCTGGAGTGGCGAGACCCACAGCGTGCTGGTTCTGGACGAGGGCTTCGAATATCGCGGCGCGCGCTTCCGCTCCCTATCCCAGATCGCGCGCACGATCACCCGCGTCCGGTGGTCCGGGCCCCGCTTCTTCGGGCTCAAGCGGAGCTCGAAGCCGTTCGCACGGTCGGTCGAGGCTGACCACGGCTAAAATGAGAACGCCCTCGACGAGGAACGTGCGGTGCGCCGTCTACACGCGCAAGTCGCACGAGGAAGGGCTGGAACAGGACTTCAACTCGCTCGACGCGCAGCGCGAGGCCTGTGAGGCGTTTGTTCTGAGCCAGAAGCATGCCGGGTGGCAGGCGCTCCCCGCCATGTACGATGACGGCGGCGTCTCCGGCGCCACCCTGGAGCGGCCCGCCCTGCAGCGCCTGCTCGATGACGTACGCGCTCGCCAGCTCGATGTGATCGTGGTCTACAAGGTCGACCGTCTGACGCGGTCTCTGGCTGACTTCGCCAAGATCGTCGAGACCTTCGATGCGCATGGCGTCTCGTTCGTCTCGGTCACCCAGCAGTTCAACACCACGACCTCGATGGGCAGGCTCACGCTCAACGTGCTGCTCTCGTTTGCGCAGTTCGAGCGCGAGGTCACGGGCGAGCGGATCCGTGACAAGATCGCCGCGTCCAAGAAGAAGGGCATGTGGATGGGCGGCCTGCCGCCGCTCGGCCATGACGTCCGTGCGCGCAAGCTGGTGGTCAACCCAGAGGAGGCCCAAACCGTCCGGCACATTTATGTCCGCTACGCCGCGCTTGGCTCGGTCCGCCTGCTGCAGCGGGAGCTCGAGTCGCAAGGGATCGTCAGCAAGCTGCGGACCGGTCGGGGCGGGCGCCGGTACGGCGGCAAACCACTCGCGCGTGGCGCGCTCTACCTGATGCTGCAGAACCGCATCTATCTCGGGCAGATTGTCCACAAGCAGCAGAGCTATCCCGGGCAGCACGAGGCGATCATCGATCCGGAGCTGTGGCAGCGGGTTCAGCAACGCCTGGAGCAGAACCGGGTCGAACGAAAGATGAGCCACGGCGTGGCGGCGCCGAGCCTGCTCACAGGCTTACTCTATGATGGGCACGGCCACCGCATGACGCCAACCCATGCGGTGAAGAACGGCAGGCGCTATCGCTACTACGTG
>CAZXYL010000625.1:0-13818 GCA_964644915.1 uncultured Geminicoccaceae bacterium | reverse complement strand
CGGGCCCAGCGGGCGACGTAGACCGAGTCTTCGACCGTGCAGCGGTAGGCGGGCCGGCTGCGGTAGGGGCCGGCGTAGGCGAAGCCCGCTACGCGCCCCTCGATCTCGGCCACGAGGTAGGGCAGCGCCTTCGCTCTCACGGTCTCGAAGCGCGCGGTGAGCTCGGCCAGATCCGGCGGCTCGATCTCGAAGGACGCGGTGCCCTCCAGCACCTCGGGTTCGTAGATCGCGTGGACCGCGGCGAGATCCGCAGGCGTGCAGTTCCGAACGATGGCTCCGGTTGGCATTCAGCGGCTGCGCAAGCGAGCTTCCTCCGGGGCAAGCTTTAGGCCGGCGCTGGCAGGGACGCCAGCCGTTTCAATGCGCTATTCGCCCCGCCGCAGCGCGTCGCGCAGGCGCCCGATGCCCTGGGCGAGCGCCACCACCAGCATGGCGCCCGGGATCGCCGAGAGGAAGCCGAGATTGACGGCAAAGCAGGACAGCCCGCCGAAGATGGCCGGGAGGAGCAGACGGGCGAAGCCGCAGAAATTGTGGCAGCGGGAGACCCACTCCTTGCATCCCGTGCCCCCGAGCTCCCAGCTGAACTGCCCGACGGACAGGATGATGCCGATCCAGAGCAGGGCAAAGCCGAGGCTGGTCCCGACGAGGGCTGCGAGCTCGCCCACCCACGAGGTCTTCCGCATGCGGCCTGATCCCGAACCACCCGCGGTAAAGGCTAGTCCCGCTGGCGTTACGAAGACGTTAACCCCTTGGGTGGTGCTGCTCCTCTGGTCGGCGGAGCGGGCCCCTCGGTCTGTTGGCGGGCCGCGACCAGCAGATTCGCGGAGGTGATCAGGCCGATGTGCGAGAACGCCTGCGGGAAGTTGCCGAGCTGACGCCGGTGGTGGGTGTCGTACTCCTCGGCGAGCAGGCCCAGATCATTGCGCAGCGAGAGAAGGTGCTCGAACAGCTCCAAGGCGTCGTCTTTGCGCCCGAGCATGACATAGGCGTCCACGAGCCAGAAGCTGCAGGCGAGGAACGCGCCTTCGCCGGGCGGCAGCCCGTCCACGGCCTCCTCGGTGGAGTAGCGCAGCACCAGCCCGTCCACCATGAGCTCGCGCTCGATCGCCTCGACGGTGCCGCGGATGCGCGGATCCTCCGGTGGCAGAAAGCCCACCACCGGCATGAGCAGGAGTGACGCGTCGAGCCCCTTGCCGCCGTAGTACTGGACGAAGGCGTTCTTCTCAGGATCGAAGCCGTGCTCGCAGATGTCGGCGTGGATCTCGTCGCGCAGCGCCCGCCAGTCTTCGCCGGGGCCGGAGAGGCCGTAGGTCTCGACCGCCTGCACCGCGCGGTCCATGGCCACCCAGGCCATCAGCCTGGAATGGGTGAAATGTCGCCGCTGCCCCCGCACCTCCCAGATCCCCTCGTCCGGCTCGCGCCAGGTCTTGGCGAGTTGCCTGAGCAGGACCTTCTGCAAGCGCCACGATTCGTCGTAGGCCTCGAGCTCATAGCGCCGGCCGACGTGCAGGGCATCCATGAGCTGGCCGTAGACGTCGATCTGCAGCTGGTCGTAGGCGGCATTGCCGAGGCGCACCGGACGGCTGCCCTCGTAGCCCGGCAGCCAGGGGACCTCGATCTCGGTCAACCGCCGCTCACCCGCGATCCCGTACATGATCTGCAGCTGATCGGGCCGGCCGGCGCAGGCGCGCAGCAGCCATTCCCGCCACGCATGGGCCTCCTCGCGGTAGCCCGAGATCAGAAGCGCGTACAGGGTGAGGGCCGCGTCCCGGATCCAGCAGTAGCGGTAGTCCCAGTTGCGCACGCCGCCCAGCTGCTCCGGCAGCGAGGTGGTGGCCGCGGCGACGATGCCGCCGGTCGGTCTGAACGAGAGCGCCTTGAGCGTGATCAGCGAGCGCAGCACCGCATCGCACCAGTGCTCCGGCAAGGCATCGGCATAGCAGCACCGGTCCGCCCATTCGCGCCACCACGCCTCGGTCTGCGTCAGGCTCTGCTGCCACTCTCGATGGACGTGAGGCTCGCGGTGCGAGGGGTGGTAGGCGAGCGTGAACGGAACCGTGGCGCCCTCGCCCACGGTGAACTCGGCGACGCTGGTCAGATCCTCGCCATGCAGCTCCACGGGCGTGCGCAGCTCGATGGCGTCCGGCCCGGCCACCGCGTGCAGCCCGTGCTCGCGCCGGCGCACCCACGGCACCATGCGGCCGAAGCCGAAACGAAGGATCAGCTCGGTGCGCATGCGCACCCGGCCCCGGTCGCCGCGCACCAGACGAACGAGGTCGACGACGCGCTCGTCGTCGCTGAGCGGCATGAAGTCGATCACGGTCGCAGCACCTTCTTCCGTCTCGAAGGTGGTCTCGAGGATCGCCGTGCCGGGCCGGTAGCGGCGGGTGGTCCGCGTGACTTCGTCGCAGGGCGCGATCAGCCAGTGGCCGTGCTCGCGGGTGCCGAGCAGCGCGGCAAAGCAGGCGTCGGAATCGAACCGCGGCAGGCAGAGCCAGTCGATCGATCCGTCGCGCCCGACCAGCGCGCTGGTCAGCATGTTGCCGATGAAGCCGTAATCCTCGATGCGCTGAACCATGAGGAGCTCTCCCCGGCTGCTGGCGCTCATGTCGGTGAGGAACCTTAATTCATCTCCGGCGTTGCCCTGCCTATAACAAGCGTCGGCACCGCGCCGGCGTTCCAGGAAGTGTTCGCGACCTGCCGTTCGGGTCGCTCGAACATCCAAGTCGGGGTGGCCTCGCCATGATGCATGCCGGACTGAAGCAAGTTTCAGGGCCAGGGAAGGCCGACCTGGGCGGCCTGTGGACGACGGCGCGGCCGGGCGCGCCCTGCAGATGGCCGGCCGAACCGGACACCGCGCCCTGCGCCGAGCCCGAGCCGGCGCCGGACTCGTTTCGTACCGCCCTGGTCGAGGAGATCCCCTCGCTGCGACGCTTCGCCCGTGCCCTGGTGCGCGACCGCGACAAGGCGGATGACGTGGTCCATGACTGCCTGGTCCGCGCGCTCAGCAAATGGCAGAGCTTCCGCCCAGGCACCAACCTGCGCGCCTGGCTCATGGCGATCCTCCACCACACCTTCGTCAGCGATGTGCGACGCCGGCGGCCGCAAGGCGAGGAGCCCGCGAACTGGGACACGATCCCGGTCGCCGCGGCGGACGAGACCCTGCGCCTGCAGTTGCGTGATCTCGAGCGCGGGCTCGCGCAGCTGCCGCGGGAGCAGCGGACCACGCTCCTGCTGGTCGTGATCGAGGGCATGAGCTACGAGCAGGCGGCCGCGGTGACAGGCGTGCCGGTTGGCACGATCCGCTCGCGCCTGGCCAGAGCGCGCGACGGGCTCAGGCGCTTTCTGCAGGATCC
The DNA here is from genome assembly GCA_964644915.1 of uncultured Geminicoccaceae bacterium. Taxonomy (GTDB): domain Bacteria; phylum Pseudomonadota; class Alphaproteobacteria; order Geminicoccales; family Geminicoccaceae; genus CAZXYL01. The sequence continues at coordinate 10,462 of CAZXYL010000625.1, read as the reverse complement.
TGCGGAGGGCGAGGGCGCGGCCGACCAGGAGTCCGCCTCGGCCGGCGCGGCTTAGCATCTCCCCCGCCACGCCTCAACGCGCGACCGGCACCGGCACATCAAGCGTGTCCGCGAACGGCAGCAGCGCGTCCATGATTCCGGGGTACAGCTCGACGCCTTCGGCCAGCGCCCTACGCTTGCGGGCGAGCGCCGCCTGACCGGGCAGCCGCACCGCCTCGACCCCCGGTGCCGGCGGGTTGTCGCGGCAGGCCTGGGCCATGTGCCCCATCTGCCGGATGAAGTCACGCGCGTCGCCGAACGCGCCCGGGTCCATGACCTGGACGTAGACCGAAGCTCCCCATCCGGTCGGGCGATCGGCGCGGCCATGGCCCGAGAGGCCCTGGCTCAGGGCCTCGATGGTGAGCGCCAGGCCGTAGCCCTTGTGGCCGTACTCGCGCCCGCCGATCGGCAGCAGGGTGCCGGGCGGCTCGGTGAACAGCACGCCGGGATCGTCCGTGGGGTTGCCCTGCGCATCCATCGCCCACTGGCCTGGATAGCGGCCGCCCGTTCGGTACAGCCGGGCGGTCATGCCGTTGGTGGTGATCGACGCGCTGATGTCGACCAGAATCGGATCGCCATCGGTCGGGATGCCGACCGCGATCGGGTCCGGGGTAAACAGGGCCGCGAGCCCGCCGAAGGGCGCCACGCTGGCCTCGGAGGGATCGGAGCAGGTGAGCACGATCATGCAGCCGTGCCGCGTCGCCCGCTCGAGATAGGCGGCGAGCGCTCCGATGTGGTGACTCTCGCGGATCGCGACCGCGGCGATGCCATGCGTGTCGGCCCGCGCCAGCGCCTCCTCGATCGCGCGCACGACGACCCAGGGCCCGGGCAGGCGCCGGCCGTCCCAGCACAGAGCCCCGCCCCGGTCCGAGATCACCTCCGGCTCGCCCTCCGCCCGCATGCTGCCGGCGTCCAACGCCTTGAGGTACGGGGCGGCGAGCGCCAGGCCGTGGGTCGTGTGCCCGAACAGATCGCCCTCGACCAGCACCTCGGCCACGGTCCGCGCCTTGTCCTCGCCCAGTCCGGCGCGCAGCAACAGCCCCTTGGCGAACTCGACCAGGTCCTCGGCCCGATAGGCAGGCGTGGCGGCATGTTCGGTCATGACCTGCATTCTCCTTGGCAGCGGCCCGGATGCCTCATCTGCCACGAAGCTCGGCGCGGGGCCAACCCCTCGCAGCCTGGCCATGCGTCCTTGGCTCGACCAAGCCGAGCCGAGCGCCGATGATCGAGACCCAGCAGGTCGACATCTGGAACCTCAGCCGGGACGGCGTCGTCCGGTGCGGCGCCGTCGACATCTTCAATATCGTCGGTCGCCTGAAGTCGCCGGGGACCGTCAGCGGCTTCTCGTACCGGCTGAACGGCGGTCCCGAGTTGCCGATCTTCTTTCTGGCCGACGGCGGGGCACCGGGGCGCCTGCGTCGTCCCGGCGACTTCAACATCGACACCATCGGCCTCGCCGACCTCGAGCCGGACAACGTGCTCCGGCTCCGGATCGCCCGCCGCGACGGTGCAGAGCATCGCGAGGAGATCCGCTTCCGCACCTCACCCTTCGGCGAGATCGAGCCATGCTTCAGCCTGGACCTGGGGGGAGCGGACAGCGCGGAGCAGGTCGGGCAAGTGGTCGAAGGCCCATGGAGGGTCGGCACGGACCCGCGCGGTCGCCGCTGCCTCGAGGTCGCCCCAGAGGACGCCGGCTACGACCGGATCATCCTGTTCGGGCGCAAGGACTGGACCACGGGCTACGAGGTGCGGGCGCGCCTTTCAATCACGCGTATCACCGGCCACCATAACGTCGGGATCGTCTTCAAGTGGAACCCGCATGAGCGTGGCGACGGCACACGCCTGCCGACCACCTGGAGCACCGGTCTCGGCTATTATTGCTCGTACGGCAAGAGGGCGGGGCTGCGCATCCGCTTCGGCGTCGAGGTGCACCACGACGAGCAGGGCAGAAAACGGGGCGAATACCTTCTGGCTCACGGCCCGCTCGCGAGCCGCTGGCGTGCGACGATCAATCGGCTCAAGGACCGGACTGGCATCGATCGGTCGGCGACGGAGCTGCGGCTCGACCGGGACTACGCCTTTCGCCTGCGCGTCGCGCCCGAGCGCTACGCCCTCACGACGTGGGAAGCGGACAAGGCGGAACCTGCGCCGCAGCTGGTGGTCGACGATCCGATCGACCGGCTGCCCCGGGGCGCGGTCGGCATTCTCGCCTATCAGGTCGGGGTGCGCCTCTATGAGTTCGAGGTTCGCCCGCTCAGCGGTAGCCCTGCCTGATCAAAGGCTCCCAGTCCCTCATCTTGTAGCGTGCCGGCAGCCGCCCGGCGCGATAGCCGCTCTTCCACTCCTCGACGTAGGTCTTGTCCAGGGGCACCCGGTCCAGGGCCCGACAGGTCGCCTCGACGTCGTAGGGCACCGCCTTGAGCTCGATCTCGCCATCGCGGAGCAGGGCGTAGCTGGCGAGCGGCTGCCCCAGCCGCGGCTGGCCGACGCTGCCGGGATTGATGAAGGCCGTGCCGCCCACCTGGCGCCGGAACTGCACGTGGGAATGGGCCAGCAGCACATAGGGCTCAGGGAACACTTCGGCGATGCTCCGGAAGACACGCTCAGGCGTGTCCGGCCAGATCCGGCTGTCCCAGGCCGTTCCCCCGAACAGCATGCGACGGAGCCGACCGGCCGCGCGGCGCGCGAGACTCGGACGCTCGTCATCCGGCCGCTGCCCGAGGGGCTTGGGAAAGCAACCGTGGTGCAGGCGCATGACGAGGCCGTCCCGCTCGATCACCTGGGTCGTCGCGAAGGCTCGCAGGAACGACCGGTCCTCGTCCGAGATCTGATCGCGCGTCCAACGCATGTAGATCCGATCGGGATTGGACTCCTCGTCGGTGAAGGTGCGCTCGAAGGGTTCGAGATCGTGGTTGCCGACGATCCAGACGCCGCGCAGCCGCGCCAAGGCCTGGACCACCTCCCGGGGCTGCGGGCCGGCGCAGATGGCATCGCCCAGGAAGATGACCTCGTCCCGCTCGCGCTCGTGATCGAGCACCGCGTCGAGCGCGGCCAGGTTGCCGTGGATGTCGGAGATGATGAGGCTCCTCATCGGGCGCCTCCCTCGCCAGTCGAAGCGGCCTGGAGACCGCTGCGCTACGCCGAGACATACAAATGAACGTCCAAGGCGTCGTTGGGTTGCTCGATTTCTCTCCGTCAGCCCGAGCGCGCCCATCTCCGAAGCGGCACGATCCATTTTCAGGGCGGGCGCCATGCGTTGCGTTGTGGCCGTACGATCGCGGATGCGCTAGCCTGTGCTGCAGAAGATGCAGGGAACCGGCACGATCCAAGGGAGGCATCGATGAGATCCGTCACCACGACACTGGCATCGGCCCTGGCACTGGGGCTGCTCTCGTTCGGACCGGCGCTGGGGGCCGAGTACGTGCTCAAGCTCGGCTCGCCCAGCCAGCCCGCGGATACCAACGTCCAGGCGTACTTCTTCTTCGAGCGGGCGGTCGAGGCGAGGAGCGACGGGCGCATCGACGTCCAGGTGTTCCACTCCGGCCAGCTCGGCGATCAGCGCGACTACCTGGAATCGATGCGCATGGGCAGCCTGCAGGCGGGCGAGGTCACCACCTCGGTGATGTCGACCGTGGCCGACGAGTTCGAGGTCTTCAACCTGCCCTACATCGCGCGCAGCATGGACCATCTGAAGGAGGTCCTCGACGGCGGCCTCGCGGAGCAGATGAACGAGCTGCTCCAGGACAAGGCGGGGCTGCGCATCGTCTCCTGGTTCATTCGGGCGCCCCGGAGCGTCTACAGCGCGCGGGGCCCGATCAACACGCCGGAGGATTTCGCCGGCCTCAAGATCCGGGTCATGGAGAGCCCGGTCATGGTCAAGACCTTCGAGACGCTGGGCGCCACGCCGGTGCCGATCGCGGCGACCGAGCGCTACATGGCGCTCCAGACCGGGGTGGTGGATGCCGCCGAGAACAGCCCGCCGGTGGTGCTCACCGAGAAGGAGTACGAGGTCACCGAGTACCTCTCGATCACCGGCCACTTCCTCTCGCCCAACGTCCTGGTCATGGACAACAACTGGTACAGCAACCTGCCAGAGGACCTGCAGCAGATCATCGACGACGCCGGCCGTGAGGCGGGCGCGTACGAGTTCGGCCTCGAGGTCGCGATGACCAACTCGGTGCTCGACACGCTGACCGGCCTCGGCATGGAGGTCAACCAGGTCGAGGACAAGCTGCCGTTCGTCGAGAAGGTCAAGCCGATCTACGCCGAGTACGAGGACCGGATCGGCAAGGAGTTGATCGAGCAGTTCCTGAAGTAGGTCCGGTTCCGGGCGGAGGGCAGGTCGCCCCCGCCCGGGTTCCGGCCATGGCGGCCGGCCCGGGACGCAACCGATGCGCGCGGCGTTCGATTTCCTCTACGGCCGGCTGCTCGTGCCGCTGGTCATGCTGCTGGGCTTCGCCACCACGCTGGTGGTGCTGGCGCAGATCTTCGGCCGCCACCTGATGACTGTGCCGTTCCCCTGGACCGAGGAATTGTCCCGCTTCCTCTTCATCTGGTTCTGCATCCTCGGCAGCGTGGTGGCGCTGGTGCGCCGGCAGCACCTCGGCATCGACTTTCTGGTCCAGCGCATGCCGCCCGAGCCGCGCCGGTTCGCGCTGATCCTGGTCGACCTGCTGGTCGCCCTGTTCGGCGTGTTCGTCCTGCTCAAGTCGATCGATCTCATGCAGATCGCGAGCTTCCAGCGCTCGAACATCATGCGCATCCCCATGCCGTACGTCTATCTTGCGTTTCCGATCATGGGGTTATTGTTCGCCTTCCACGGCGTCTTGGAGATCATGGACAAGCTGCGGGGCAAGGTCGTGCCGCCGACCGCGACCCTGCCGTAGCCATGGTCACGATCGCGATTTTCGTAGCACTCGTGGTGCTGATGGCGATCAACGTGCCGATCGCGATCGCGACGGCGTGGGCGGCGATCGTGGGCTTCGCCCTGATCGAGGACCTGCCGCTGACCGTGGTGGTCCAGCGCATGTTCACCGGCATCAACAGCTTCACCCTGCTCGCGATCCCGCTCTTCATCCTGACCGGGCGCCTGATGGCGCTGGGCGGCATCACGAACGATCTGATCCGGCTCTCCCGCAGCCTGGTCGGCTTCATGCGCGGCGGGCTCGCGTACATCAACATCTCGGCCAGCATGTTCTTCGCCGGCATCACGGGCTCGGCGACCGCGGATACCTCCTCGGTCGGCTCGATCCTGCTCCCGGCCATGGAGGAGAAGGGCTACGAGAAAGACTTCTCGGTTGCGGTCACGGCCACCTCCTCGACCATCGGGGTGATGATCCCGCCTTCGATCCCGATGGTCATCTACGGCGTCATCTCCGGCACCTCGATCGGCAAGCTGTTCCTGGGCGGCATCATCCCGGGTCTCATGGTCGGCGCGGTGCTGATGAGCATCACCGCAATCCTCGCCCGTCGCCGCAACTACCCGATCGAGAGCGGCTTCGATGCCCGCGAGACGCTCACGGCACTGATCAAGAGCATCCCGCCCTTGACCACGGTGATCATCATCCTCGGCGGCATCACCATGGGCGTCTTCACCGCGACCGAGGCGGCGGGGATCGCGGCGCTCTATTCGTTCCTGCTCGGCACGCTCTACTACCGCGAGCTCAGGCTGCGCGACCTGCCGGCGATCATGCTGGATGTCGCGACCATCACCAGCATGGTGGCGCTGATGATCGCGACCGCGTCTGCGCTCGCCTGGCTCCTCGCCTCGCAGCAGGTGCCGCAGGCGCTGAGCGACTGGCTGCTCAGCCTGACCAGCAACCCGTATCTGATCCTGCTCCTGTTCAACCTGCTGCTGCTGTTCGTGGGCACTTGGCTGGATCTCAGCCCGGCGCTGATCATCTTCACGCCGATCCTGCTGCCGGTGGCGATCGAACTCGGCGTCGATCCGGTGCATTTCGGCGTCATGATGGTGATCAACCTGGCGATCGGCCTGTTCACACCGCCGGTGGGCGTCTGTCTGTTCGTCGCCTGCGGCATCGCGGGGATCGCGATCACCGACGTGATCCGGGCGCTGGCCCCGTTCTTCTTGGGCCTCGTGGCCGTGCTCCTGATTGTCACCTACGTGCCGCAGACCGTGATGCTGATCCCCAATGCCCTGATGCCGTGAGCCCCGGCCGGGCGAAGCGATGTGCAATCAGCGCTTGTTTGACGACGAGCCATGGTCGAGAAGGCTGCGCACGGCTCCGATGCCCCGGCTCGCGCTGGCGAGCACCGCCGCCGGTTCGCGCGCGCGCTGCCCGTCCATGGTGGCGACATGGAAGGCGGCCTCCGCCGCCTGGCCCTGCATGGCGGCGCCGAAACGTGCGCGCAGGCGCCGGAGCGCATCGGTCTGGCCCAGCTGACCGTGCGCCAGGGCGAGTTTGAGCACCAGGTCCTGTTCGTCCTCGGCGAGCGGCGTGCCCGGCTCCAGAGCGGTCAGCTGCGGCTCGATCTCGCCGATCAGCTCGGGCCAGTTCCGGGCCTGCCAATGGATCGCCGTGCGCAGCTGCCGTGCGGGTTCATCGTCCCGGCCAGCGATCAGCTGGAGCGCTTCGGCCGACCGGTCCAGGGCGGCGAGCGCGCGGGCGCGCAGCAGCGCCCGCCTGCTCGCGAGGTCCGGGGCCAGCTGCTGCGGGATCTCGCTCTGCTCCAGCGCTGCGAGCGCCGCCTGCGCGCGCGGCTCCTGCAGCCAGAGCTCGGCGAGATCGGCGCCCGCTTCGGCCTTGTCGAGCCCCTGCAACCGGTCTCGGACCAGCTCGCTCAGCAGCACCGCCGCGGGCTCGATCAGCTCCAGGGTGGCGAGGCGGCCGGCGAGGCGCCACCGGATCCGATCGCCTTCGGCCCCCGCCGGCACCAGCTCGGGATGGGCGCGGTAGAGAGCCAGCGCGCGCAGCGGCGGGACCTCCGCCCCGTTCTCCGCCAGCAGGGCGTCGATGAAGGCCTGGCGCATCGCGGGCGCGATCCGCGCCGCCTCGGTGGCCTCCGGATAGCGGCGCACGACCGCCTGCCAGGTCCGCAGAGCGCCGCCGACGTCCTTCGCGGCGGCCTGGACCCGCGCCAGACCGTCCAGCATCGCAGGCTCCCAGGCATGCCCGCGCCAGAGCGCCCGCGCTGGCTCGAGGCGGCCCAGCGCGTCTGCGGTGCCGATCCGGCCGGCGTCGAGCAGCATGGTCACTCTGGCGTATCCCGCCTTGACCCGGGTTTCCTCGTAGGGGCTGTCCTCCAGCGCCTGCCAGATCTGATCGGCCCGATCGATCGCACCCACGCGGGCGTGCGCCAGCCCCTCGACGAAAGCGACCCGGGCCTGATCCGCCGCATGCGCATCGAGAGCGCGCAGCCGCGCCAGGGTCGAGAAGGCGAACTCGGAATCGCCCGTCTCGAGCGCGATCAGGGCCGCGGGCAGGCCGAGCCGCAGCTGCAGCGCGGGCGGATACCCGTCGAGCGTCTGCTCGGATCGGCCGAGCTCGCGGGCCGCGCGCGCCCAGTCATTCTCGGCGGCCGCGAGCGCCGCCCGCCACAGCGCCGTTTCGGCATCGTCGTCCAGCCCCGGATGCTTCAGGGCGGCCGCAGCCTCCCGCAGGCGACCCATCAGAAACTCCGCGGCCCCGGTCAACCCCTGCCGCGCGACCTGCAAAGGCTCGGTGCTCATAACATCGTCACCGGCCATACCGCGCAGCACGGCCAGCGTCTCGGCCGCCATCGCCTGGGCGAGGAAGAAGCGGGCGAGGTTCAGCTCCGCCTCGGTTCGGTCTCCAGTTGGCGCGCTCTGGATGCGGTCCATCAGCGCGGTCCGGCGCTCGGTCAGCCGCTCGTCCGGCCCGAGGCTCCACGCGCCGAGGCCGAGGCCCGCGGCTCCGGCCGGCGGCTCCGGCAGCATCGCCGGGTCGGGCGGTCGCGCGTCATCCGTGGAGGGGTCGGACGAGGCCTGGCCAGGGGGCACCGGATGGTCGGGGAAAGGACCGAGCGGGAGCGGCGCCTCTAGCTCCGCGGGCGGCGGCGCGCGGACGGTGACAGTCGCAAGCGCCGGCTCCTCCGGCGGGCGTGCCTCGGCCTCGTCTGCCGCGACCGCGCGCCGGGCGCCGGAATCCTCGTTCTCTCGGACGAGCTCCGAGAGCAGGAGACCGTCGCCCGCCTCGAACTCGATCCCGCCCTCGACCGCTCGGACGTGGACCCGATCGCTCAAAGCGCGCCAGACCACGCCTTGCAGCGTGGGCAGGAGCTCCAGCGCGACCAGCCGCCGCGCCCGTGGCTGACCGTGCCCCGGCGGCCGGATCGGCCAGATGCCCAGGCGATCGCCGACCTCGGGATCGACCGCTTCCAGCACCCTCCCGCCATCGCGCGCTTCCAGGCGCAACCCGGGCGGCGAGCCGACCCGGGCGGCCGGCACGGGCTCCGGCGGGAAAGGGCGCGCCATCGCCAGGACGCGCCACGTACCCTGCTCGTGCGTCACTTGCATCGGGATCGGGCGGCGCAACGGATACCTGACGAGCGTCGCGTCCGGCACATCGACCAGCTCCCCGGGCCCGAGATAAGGCTCCAGGCTCGGACCTGGCGGGGGTGGGAACGGCGCTGTTGCCGCGCCGGGTGGCGCATCGAATGCGGCCCAGAGGTGGCCCGCGCGAACGAAGACCGCGGCCGCGACCGGCCGTGACCACTCGAAGGCCAGCTCGCCCAGCCCGGCGGCATCGGGCTCGCTTGCTGCCGCAACGGTATCCGGCGGCGCCTCGGGCTCGCCAGACGTCGCGGGTGGCGTATCGGTGTGTGCCGGCCCGGCGTCATCATGGGCCTGCAGTTCCTCTGCCTGCAGTTCGGCGGGTGAGAAGTCCAGCACGACGAGGTCGGGCCGGAAGGCTGCGATCTGCGCGCGCACGTTCCGCCCGAGCCGGAGATGCACCGTCTGGCCGCTCTCGTCCTGGCGGAGGTCGGTCAGGTACTCGCCCAGGTGCCGGCGGGCCGGCTCCAGATCGGCGCGCATCGGCCGGGCGAAGCGCAGCGTCAGTCGATTTTCGATCTCCCGGTGCTCGAACTCGATCGGGGCCGGCCATTCGAACACCAGCCGCCCGAAGCCGGGGTGCAGGCCGGCGCGGATCGCGACGTCTTCAACCATCCGCGCTCCCGGCTCCGCGAGCGGCGGCGCCTCGGCGGCGCGAAGGCCGGTCACAAGGACGAGGACCAGGAACATGGCGACCCAGATCGCCGCCGCGCCGATGTCACGCAGGAGATCGCGCACGCTCCGCTGCCTGCTCCGTGGTCGATCCCGGCCAGGCGCGGCGCTTGGGAACCCGGGGCTCCTCACGCGCCGTGAGCTCCGTATGTCGGGTCCTGGGGGCAGCGGATGAACGCGCGCATCGCTTCCCGAACAGGGCTCGCGAGCAGCAGTCATGCGGGGACGCTAACGCTTTCAAGGTTAAGATTTGGTCAACGCCGGCCGCGAACTCCCGATCAGGGGAGCGCGCGGGGCAGCTCGGTCAGCTTCGCGAGCTCGGCCGTCAGCTGCTCGGCCCGCTTCGGGTTCATGCGCGCGATCACGGCGGATGCTTTCGTCTCGCTCATCTGCGCCACGACGCGCAGCAGCACCCTCATGTCGAGTCGGTCGAAGATCTCGGCCGCGGCCTTGGGCTTCATGGTCTCGTAGATCTTGACCAGGCTCGTGAGCTTCTCCGCCTCCGCCGCGTCGTGCTCGTCGACCATGGTCGCGATCGCGGCGTGGAGCTTGGAAAGCTGCTCCAACTGCTCGGCGAGCCTGGCCTCGGCGGTCTCGAGCACGGCCGCGCGCAGCTCGAGCTCGCGGGCGCGCTCGTCCAGAGCGGCTCGCCGCGCGGCGATCGCCTCGAGGATCTCCCGTTCGGTCGCATCCAACGGGCCGGGATCGATCTCGATCCGCTCCGATGTGTCGCCCGGTCGGCGCCCGGCAGCGGGCGCAGGCTGGCTCTTCCCCCCTGTCGCCCCGGCCGGCTCGGGTCCGGCGGCCGGCTCGGGCAGGGCCCGGTCGGTGGTCCGGGCATCGACGTTCATCGCGGCCGGGGCGCCGCGCCCGAGCCCGGAATGCTGGATCACGAGCGCCGCCTTGGCCACGGCGAGAGCGCCGGCGAGGGCGAGCGCAGCGCTGAGCAGGGTCCGGCTCCGAACGATCATCGCAGCGTGCTGAGCGCCCGCTCGAGATCTTCCGCCGGGAGCGGTTTAGCGGGACCGGCGCTCGCCGGCGCCCCGTTGGGCGAGGCGCTGGTCGGGCGTGCGCCCGGAGAGCGCCGGTTGATCTCGCGCGCGGCGCGAATCCCCTCGACCAGGCCATCCGCCAGCCGGTCGGCGCGGTCGCCGAGCAGCCGCAGCTCGTCGGCCAGCCGCTGCGCCCGCGCGAGATCCTGGCTCATGCGCTCGCCCG
>CAZXYL010000624.1:0-9851 GCA_964644915.1 uncultured Geminicoccaceae bacterium | reverse complement strand
GGCGATCGTGCTTCTGCTCCTGGTCGCAGCCGCTCCGGCGGCGGCGGACGAGCTGCGCTGGAGCGAGCCGGCGCTCGTGGCTGCCGTGCCGGGCGGCACCCGCCTCATGCTGGAGGACGGCCGCGAGGTGCGCCTCGCTGGCATCCGCCTGCCGCTGGACCCTGAGCTGGCCCTGCCCGCACATGATGCGTTGCGGCGGCTCGCGGCCGGGCGCGCGGTCCGGCTCGGCCTCGGCCCGCTCGAGGCCGACCGCTACGGCCGGATCGCGGCTCAGGTCGAGCGCGCCGACGGGCTCTGGCTGCAGGGCGCGCTCCTCGAGCAGGGCTTCGTGCTGGTGCAGACCCGCCCGGGCGAGACGGCACTCGCGGCCCGGGTGCTCGAGCGCGAGCGCCGGGCGCGTGCCGCCGGGCGAGGGCTCTGGGCCGATCCCGCTTCCGGCCCGCACGCGGCCGAGGTCGCGCATCGCCATATCGGCAGCTTCCAGATCGTCCGCGGCCGGGTGCTCCGGGTGGCGCGCACGGACCACTACGTCTACCTCAACTTCGGCCACGACTGGCGGACCGACTTCACCCTGAGGATACGGCGCACGGAACTGGACGGCAGCTTCGAGAGTTCCAGATTGAACGTCGACGACCTCGCCGGCCGCCGGGTGCAGGCGCGCGGCTTCCTGGTCGAGGCGGGCGGGCCGTTGATCGAAGTGTCGCATCCCGAGCAGATCGAGATCCTGCCATGAACCGCTGGACGCGCCTTCTCGCCGCCCTGCTCCTGGTGCCGGCGCTGAGCCTCGCGCCCGCGTGCACGCGGGTGGTCAACCCGGTCACCGGCGAGCGCGAGTACACGACGCTGACGCCCGCCGCCGAGATGCAGATTGGCGAGGAGCAGCATCCGCGGGTCCTGCAGGAGTTCGGCGGCGCCTACGACGACCCGGAATTGCAGGCCTACGTCGAGGAGGTGGGCAACGCGCTCGCCGCCGTCTCGGACCTGCCCGAGCTCGATTTCACCTTCACCCTGCTCGATTCGGACGTCGTCAACGCCTTCGCCCTGCCGGGAGGCTACGTCTACATCACCCGCGGGCTGCTGACGCTCGCCGAGAACGAGGCGGAGATGGCGGGCGTGCTCGGGCACGAGATCGGCCACGTGACCGGGCGGCACGCCGCGCAGCGCCAGACCCGCGCCACCGGCGCCGGGATCCTCGCCACCATCGGCACGATCGGGGCCGCGATCCTCGGCGGGCGCACCGCGGCCGAGCTCGCCCAGCAGGTGACCGGTGCCGGCGCCCAGGCCTGGGTCGCGAGCTACTCGCGCGAGCAGGAGTTCGAGGCGGACGACCTCGGCATCCGCTACATGGTGGCCGCGGGCTACGACCCGCGCGCCGCGGCGAGCTTCCTCGATAAGCTGCATCGGGTGAACGATCTCGAGCGGCGGCTGCAGGGCCAGGACGCCGGCCCGGGCATCGGCTGGTTCGCGACCCACCCCGCGACCCTCGATCGGGTCGAGCGCGCGGGCGAGCTGGCCGCCGCGGCGATGCCTGATGAGGGCCGGCTCGCCCGCCAGGCGTTCCTTTCCCGCATCGACGGCATGATCTACGGCGAGAACCCCGCCCAGGGCTTCGTCCGCGGCACCAGCTTCATCCATCCCGAGCTGCGCTTCGCCTTCGAGGCGCCGCAGGGCTTCACGCTGGTCAACACCCCGGCCGCGGTGATCGGGCGCAGCCGGCAGGGCCACGCCATGGTGTTCGACATGGCGCGGCTCGACGGCGCCGCCCCGGGCGATTACGTGGCGAGCCGGGGGCTGCTCCAGGTCGGGCAGATGCTGGGCGCCGACGTGAGCCGGCCGCGCAACGTGCGCACCTTCTCCGTCGACGGCATGCCCGCAGCGAGCGCCAGCACCACCGTTGCCCAAGGCACGGGACGAGCCGATCTGGGCCTGGCGGTGATCCAGGCCGACGACGACCGGGCCTACCGCTTCATCTTCTTGAGCCCGGGCACGATGACCGGCAGCGAGGCGCGCGCCTATGCCGCGACCGTCGACAGCTTCCGCCGCCTGAGCGAAGCCGAGGCGGGCGAGTACGAGGCGCGGCGCATCCGCATCGCCGAGGTCGGGCCGGGCGAAACCGTCGAGACGCTGGGTCGGCGCATGACGGTCGAGGACGCGCCGGTCGAGCGTTTCCAGATCCTGAACGCCGGCGCCGTCGAGGCCGGCCTGCCGCCGGGCACCCCGGTCAAGCTGGTGCGCTGAGCCGGCCGCAGCTCCGCTCGCGACCCTCGTCGTTTTCGCGTCCGCCGCGACATCGTGGCAGAGCCGCTGCCGTTGACAGGCCGCGGCTCACCGCCAAACTAGACGGTACAGTCCAGTGGCGGTGCGCGCGTGAGCAGGTTCCTGACCCAAGTCCTCGTCCTCCTGGCCGTGCTGGCCGCGGCGGGCGGCGGCACCTGGTGGTTCTTATCGGAGCGCGAGCCCGAGCTCGCGCCGGCCGCGGCGGCGCAGAGCGCGCCGGCGCCGACGCCGGTCGAGGCAGCCGAGGTCGAGGTCGGGACGGTGACCGAGGAGGTCACGGTCGCCGGCACGCTGCGCTCGAACGAATCGGTCAACATCAGCGCCGAGATTTCGGGCGTGATCAGCGCGATCCGTTTCGCCGAGGGCGAGCCGGTCGAGGCGGGCACGCTGCTGTTCGAGCTCGATGATGCCATCTGGCGCGCCGAGCTCGCCGAGGCCGAGGCGCGGTTCGCGCTGAGCGAGCGCAATTACGACCGTGCCGTGGACCTGCTGCAGAAGAACGTCGGCACGGCGCGCACGCGCGACGAGGCGCTGGCCGAGCGCGAGACCGCGCGGGCGGTGCTGGGCCTCGCCCGGGCGCGCCTCGACAAGACGGCGATCGAGGCGCCGTTCGCCGGCATCCTCGGGCTGCGCAAGGTCAGCGTGGGCGAATACGTCACGCCCGGCCAGGCGCTGATCAACCTCGAGAACATCCAGCCGATCAAGGCCGATTTTCGCATCGCCGAGCGGCACCTGCAGCGGCTCCGACCCGGCCAGCCGGTGCGGGTCGCGGTCGAATCCCTGCCGGGGCAGACCTTCGAGGGCGAGATCATCGCGATCGACCCGGAGGTCGACCCCGAGAGCCGCAGCGTCGCCATCCGCGCCCAGGTCCAGAACGAGGAGCGCCTCCTGCGCCCGGGCCAGTTCACCCGCGTGAACGTGGTCATCGAGCAGCGGGAGAACGCGATCCTGGTCCCGGAACAGGCGCTCGTGCCGCTCGGCGGCGATACCTTCGTGTTCAAGGTGGTGGACGGCACGGCCACGCTCACCCAGGTCCGGGTCGGCCAGCGGCGGGACGGCCGGGCCGAGATCGTCTCGGGTCTCGCCCCCGGCGACGTGGTCGTGAGCGCCGGCCACCAGAAGATCCGCGACGGCGCGCCGGTCCAGCCGATCACGCCCGATCAGGTCTCCTGAGCGATGGTCATCTCCGATCTCTGCATCCGGCGACCGGTCTTCGCGACCGTGCTCAGCCTGATCATCGTGCTGGTCGGCATCGTCGCCTACGACCGCCTGAGCGTGCGCGAGTACCCCAACATCGACCCGCCGGTGGTCACGGTCGAGACCCGCTATCCCGGCGCGAACGCCGAGATCATCGAATCCCAGGTCACCCAGGTGCTCGAGGATTCGCTGGCCGGCATCGAGGGCATCGACGTCATGACCTCGATCAGCCGCCAGGAGCAGAGCCAGATCACCGTCCGCTTCACCCTCGATCGTGACGCCGACGTCGCCGCCAGCGACGTGCGCGACCGGGTGGGCCGCGTGCGTGGGCGCCTGCCGACCGAGATCGACGAGCCGATCATTCAGAAGGTCGAGGCCGACGCCCAGCCCGTGATCTATCTCGCGTTCGCGAGCGACCGGCATTCGCCGCTCGAGATCACCGACTACGCCGACCGCTACGTCAAGGACCAGCTGCAGACGCTCCCGGGCGTGGCCGAGGTGCGGATCCTGGGCGAGCGCCGCTACTCGATGCGCATCTGGCTCGACCCGCTCAAGCTCGGCGCCTACGACCTCACGCCCCAGGACGTGGAGAACGCGCTGCGGCAGCAGAACGTCGAGATCCCGGCCGGCTTGATCGAGAGCCGCGAGCGCGAGTTCACGGTGCTGTCCGAGACCGACCTGCGCACGCCCGAGCAGTTCAACCAGCTGATCATCCGGCAGGTGAACGGCTACCTCGTGCGCCTCGAAGACGTGGGGCAGGCCGAGATCGGCCCGCGCGACGAGCGCCGCACGGTGCGCTTCAACGGCGACGACGCGATCGCGCTCGGCATCGTCAAGCAGGCGACCGCGAACCCGCTCGACGTCTCGGCCGCGATTCAGGGCCGGCTGCCGGCCATCATCGAGGGCCTGCCAGAGGGCATGCAGGTCGAGATCGCGCACGACACCTCGGTCTTCATCGCGGAATCGATCGACAACGTCTACCGCACCATCGGCGAGGCGGTGGCGCTGGTCGTGCTGATCATCTTCTTCTTCCTGCGCTCGCTGCGCGCGACCCTCGTGCCGCTGGTCACGATCCCGGTCTCGCTGATCGGCGCGTTCGCGCTGATGTACTTCTTCGGCTTCAGCATCAATACGCTGACCCTGCTCGCCATGGTGCTGGCGATCGGCCTCGTGGTCGACGACGCCATCGTGATGCTCGAGAACATCTTCCGGCACGTCGAGGAGGGCATGCGCCCGCTCGAGGCGGCGTTCACCGGCAGCCGTGAGATCGGCACCGCCGTGGTCTCGATGACGCTGACGCTGGCCGCCGTCTACACCCCGATCGCATTCATGACCGGCAACACCGGCCGGCTGTTCACCGAGTTCGCCCTGGCGCTCGCCGGCGCCGTCCTGGTCTCGGGCTTCGTGGCGCTGACGCTGACGCCGATGATGTGCTCGAAGCTCCTGCGCCATCAGGAGCGGCACGGGCGGCTCTACAACGCGATCGAGTGGGCGCTCATCAAGCTGACCGCCGGCTACCGCACGCTGCTCGGACGCTCGCTCAGGATGCGGCCGCTAATCCTGGGGATCGGGCTTCTGGTCGCGGGCAGCAGCTGGTTCCTGTTCAACGCGCTGCCTTCGGAGCTCGCCCCCTACGAGGACCAGGGCACGGTGATCGGCTTCTTCCAGGCCCCGGAAGGCGCCACCATCGGCTACACCGACAAGTACGCGCGCCAGATCGAGGAGATCTATACCCGGGTCCCCGAGGCCGAGCGCTACTTCGTCGTCGCCGGCTTCCCCGTGGTCTCGCAGGGCATCTCGTTCCTCAAGCTCCGGCACTGGGACGAGCGCGAGCGCAGCCAGCAGGAGGTGGCGACCTCCCTCGGCCCCGAGATGTTCGGCCTGCCCGGGGTCATGGCCTTCCCGATCAACCCGGCGCCGCTCGGCCAGAGCGTGGTCGAGAAGCCGGTCAGCTTCGTCATCCAGACCACCCAGCCCTACGAGGAGCTGCAGGCGACGGTCGACCAGTTCATGGCGCGTGCTGGCGAGTTTCCGGGGCTGGTCAACCTGGACAGCGACCTCAAGCTCAACAAGCCGCAGCTCCGGGTGCAGGTCAACCGCGACAAGGTCGCCGACGTCGGCGTCGACGTCGAGACGCTCGGCCGCACGCTCGAGACCATGCTCGGCGGCCGCCAGGTGACCCGCTTCAAGCGCGCCGGCGAGCAGTACGATGTGGTCGTGCAGGTCGCGGAAGTCGACCGCGCGACGCCGGACGACCTGCGCAAGATTTACGTTCGGGGCAACAGCGGCCGGATGGTCCAGCTCGCGAACCTGGTCGAGGTCACGGAGACGGTGGCGCCGCGCGAGCTCAACCACTTCAACCAGCTGCGCTCGGCCACGATCACCGCCAATCTGGCACCGGGCACCAGCCTGGGCGAGGCGCTGACGTTCCTGGAGCAGGTCGCGGACGAGGTCCTGCCGCCCGCAGCGCAGACCGATTACGGCGGCCTCTCGCGCGAGTTCAAGGACTCCAGCGCCGGGCTCTATCTCACCTTCGCGCTGGCACTGGGCTTCATCTACCTGGTGCTCGCGGCCCAGTTCGAGAGCTTCCGCGATCCCTTGATCATCATGCTGACGGTGCCGCTCTCGATCACGGGCGGCCTTCTGCTGCTCTGGCTGATGGGCGGCACGCTCAACATCTACAGCCAGGTCGGCCTCGTCACCCTGATCGGGCTGATCACCAAGCACGGCATTCTGATCGTCGAGTTCTCGAACCAGCTGCGCGCCAAGGGCAGGGGCATCATGGACGCGGTGATCGAGGCCTCGGTGCTGCGCCTGCGGCCGATCCTCATGACCACGGGCGCCATGGTGTTCGGCGCGATCCCGCTCGCGATCGCGAGCGGGGCGGGCGCCGAGAGCCGCCAGGACATCGGCGCCGTGATCGTGGGCGGCGTCCTGGTCGGGACCTTCTTCACCCTGTTCGTGATCCCCGCGGTCTACACCTACCTGACCTGGCGCGAGGAGCCGGCCGACCGCAGGCTCGAGGTCGCGCCCGCCGAGGAGCGGCGGGTGCTGGAGGCGGCGGAGTGAGCAGCGCCATCCAGACCCTCGCCTCGCCCAAGCAGGACCGTATCCGCGAGGCCGCGAGGCGGGTCTTCATGCGCGAGGGCTACGGCGCCAGCATGGACCTGGTCGCGGCCGAGGCGGGCGTCTCCAAGCAGACCGTCTATGCCCACTTCGGCAGCAAGGAGGGGCTGTTCCGGGCGATCGTCGAGGCCAGCTCGGAAGAGTTCCTGACCGTGCTGGTCGAGCGCGAGCGGATCGGCGAGTGTCCCGCGAAAACGCTCACCGAGCTCGCGCATCGCTTCCTCTCGCTCGTGCTCAGCCCGCAAGCGCTTGCCCTGCATCGCATGCTCGTGGCCGAGGCGCCGCGGTTCCCGGATCTCGCGCGCGCGGTCTACAGCGCCGGGCCGGCGCGCGCGGCGCGGCGGCTCGCGGCCTTCCTCGAAGACCAGGACCAGAGAGGCGCGCTCGCCGTACCCGATCCCGTGCTCGCGGCCGAGCAGTTCTTTGGCGCCCTGATCGGCCAGGTCCACCTGCGCGCGCTCCTCGGCGTCGCCGAACCCTCGCACCCCGAGATCGAGCGCGTCGCGAGCTACGCGGTCGAGAGCTTCCTGCGCGCCCACCGGCGTTCCTGAGCCTTCACGTCGCCTCGGCTTTCGGGCGTGCACGCTGGGATCGCGGCGCTCCTCCAGCGGCTTCGAGCGCGCGGTGCAGCTCGGCCCGGCCGAGATCGTCCAGCGGCGCCTGGGGCGGCAGGGGCGCGCCGACCGCGAAGCCCTGCAGCTCCAGGCCGCCCTTGATGCAGGCGGCGAGCGCGTATTTCGCGAACGCCTGATTGAGGCGCCAGAGCACACGCTGCAGCGCCATGGCCTCGTTCCACCGCCCGGCGCGGCAAAGCTCGTACAGGCGCACGCTCTGCTCAGGGATCAGGCAGGCGGGCCCTGCCATCCAGCCGCGGCCGCCGATCAGCATCACGCAGGCCGGGATGTGCGCCGACGCGCTGAAGATCGCGAGCTTGTCACCCACCCGATCGATGATCGAGAGCAGGCGTCCGGTGTTGGTCGAGGCGTCCTTGAGATAGCGGACGTTGCCGAGCTCGGCGAGCCGCTCGATCACCGGGATCGAGAGATCGGAGCGCTGGAACTGCGGGTTCGTGTAGAGCACGACCGGGCAGGCGATGGCTTCGGCCACGGCGCGGAAATAGGCGTAGACGCCCTCGTCCGGCACCGGGAAGTAGGCCTCCAGGATCGCGAGGATGCCGGCGCAGCCCATGCGCTCGAACGCCTGCGCCTGCCGGACGGCGTCGGCCGTGGTGGTCGCGGCCACGCCAGCAACCACCGGCACCCGCCCGGCCGCCGCATCCAGCGTCACCTCGACCACGCGGCGCCGCTGCGTCCAGTCGAGGTAGGCGAACTCGCCGGTCGAGCCGAGCGGGGTGAGACCGTGCACGCCCGCCCGGATCAGGTGATCGACCAGCCGACCGAGCACCTCCTCCCTGATCCGCCCGTCCTCGTGGACCGGCGAGACCAGATAGGGAAACACGCCCTGGAAGCTTTGATCCGCCATCTGCCCATCCTCGGTTGGGCCGCCACGCCGCCCGCGGGCCCCATCGTCCGCGCACGGCGACTCCGGCCGCCAACACGCCGAGCCTACCGGGAGCTCGCGGGCTCCGGGCGCGGCGCGCGGCCGAGCTGCTGCTCCAGCTCCAGCACCCGGACCATGGTCGGCAGGGCCGAGTCCGGGGTGAGGCTCATCGAATCGATGCCCAGGCGCACCAGGAACTCGGCGACCTCGGGGTAGTCCGAGGGCGCCTGGCCGCAGATGCCCGAGTGCCGGCCGTTGCGCTTCGCACCCTCGACCGCGAGCTTCAGCATCTCGTAAACGCCGGGGTCGCGCTCGTCGTAGTCGAAGGCCACGAGCTCGGAATCCCGATCGACGCCGAGCGCCAGCTGGGTGAGGTCGTTCGAGCCGATCGAGAAGCCGTCGAACAGCTCCGCGAACTGGTCGATGAGGATGACGTTGTTCGGGATCTCGCACATTACGTAGACCTCGAGCCCACCCTTGCCGCGCTCGAGCCCGTGCTTCGCCATGACCTCCAGGACCTTTCGCGCCTCGTCGACGCGGCGGCAGAACGGGATCATGATCTTGAGGTTCAGGAGCCCCATCTGCTCGCGCACGCGCTTCATGGCGGCGCACTCGAGCGCGAAGCCTTCCTCGTACGCCGGGTGCGCGTAGCGGGCCGCACCCCGAAAGCCCAGCATCGGGTTCGCCTCGACCGGCTCGAAGGCGCGGCCGCCGATCAGCGCCGCGTACTCGTTGGTCTTGAAGTCCGACATGCGGACCACGACCGGCTTCGGCCAGAAGGCGGCGGCGATCGTGCCCACGCCCTCGGAGAGCTTCTCGACGAAGTAGGCCGCACCGTCCGAGTAATTGCGGGTCAGCTCCTCGAGCTGCGCCCGGTCCTCGCGACCCTCCACGCGCTCCGGGTGGATGAGCGCCATCGGGTGTGCCTTCACGCCTTCGCTGATGATGAACTCCATCCGGGCGAGGCCCACGCCGTCGTTGGGCAGGAGGCTGGTCTGGAAGGCGAGGCCGGGGTTGCCGAGGTTGATCATGATGTGAGTCGCGGGCTTCTGGAGCGCGGAGAGGTCGGTGGTCGTGACCTCGAACGGCAGCTCGCCGGCATAGATGAGGCCGGTATCGCCTTCGGCGCACGATACGGTCACCGGCGCCCCTTCCGGCAGCCGCTCGGTCGCGTTCTCGGCGCCGACCACGGCCGGAATGCCGAGCTCGCGCGCCACGATCGCGGCATGGCAGGTGCGCCCGCCCCGGTTGGTGACGATCGCCGCCGCGGTCTTCATCACTGGTTCCCAGTCGGGGGTCGTGGTGTCCGCGACCAGCACCTCGCCCGGGCGGAAATCGGGCAGGTGGTGCTGATCCTTGATCGCGCGCACCGGCCCCGTGCCGATCTTGGTCCCGACCGCGCGCCCGCTCGCCAGAACCTCGCCCTTGCCCTGGAGCGTGTAGGTCTCGACCAGGGTCGGGCGGCGCTGCGAGGCCACGGTCTCCGGCCGCGCCTGGACGATGTAGAGCAGGCCGTCGACGCCGTCCTTGGCCCATTCGATGTCCATGGGCCGCCACTGCCCGGCCTTGGCGCTGTAGTGGTCCTCGATCGTGATCGCGTAGTCCGCGAGCGTCAGAACCTCGTCGTCGGTGATGCAGTACCTCGCCCGGTCCGCCCGTGGCGTCGGGATGTTGACCACCTGCTCGCGCGCACGGCCGCGGGCGTAGACCATCTTCACGCCCTTGTCGCCCAGCACGCGGCGCAGCACCGC
>CAZXYL010000623.1:0-4283 GCA_964644915.1 uncultured Geminicoccaceae bacterium | reverse complement strand
CCGCCGCCCGGTCGTGCTCGTGCAAGCCGACCCGTTCACCGCCAGCCGGATCGCTACGGTGATCGTCGTCGCCATCACGTCGAGTTTGCGGCTCGCAGGAGCCCCCGGCAACGTTCATCTGCCGCGTGGGACCGCCGGGCTGGCGCGCGAGTCCGTCATCAACATCACCCAGCTCCTCACGGTCGACAAGCACCTGCTGTCGGCGCGGCTCGGCCGACTTCCGCCATCCAAGCTGTACGAACTCGACCAAGGGCTCCGTCTGGTCCTTTCGTTGTGATGCGGACCCCGGCGAGGCCCGCCAGCTGACCTCGCGATCCGGCCCCTCCGGCCGAGCGCTGGGCCGAGCACTAATCGCCCAAGAGCGACAATGCGTAGACGAGGCCCGCACCGATGCCGAGGACGAGCGCCACTTTCACCACCAGCATCGTCAACTGGACGAGCAGGTCGGTCAGGCCGATCATGAGCGGGATGGCAGCATAGCCGAGCAAGGCACCGAGCCCGCCGATCACCCACATGGCGACGTCGGCAGATGGATCGACCGCCTGGCCCAGCATCATGCCCAGCACGCCGCCGACTGCGGCCGTCGTCCAGTTGAGCCACTTGGGCACCGAGTCGAGCAGCTTCTGCGTGTACGGGAGCGGCCGATACCCACCGCCGCCGCGGCGAAGCGGACCGGGCGGAGCAGGAGTTGTGGATTGGATGGGATCCTGCTCCCAGTAGCTGCCCATGCCGTGGCACTTCCAACAACTCGAGGTGCTCGGAGTGACGGCATCCCGCCCCGAACCGCCGCAGTAGTCACAGATCCTTTGTGCCACTCAAGCTCTCCTCGACCGACGGCGCGGGGCAGCTTCCAGCACAACCACGGCTCGGTGCCGGGAGGCGATATCGCCGCGGCGCGACCATCGGAGCTCAATTCACAGCAGCGTCGGCGTGAGAACCTGTATACGACCGGACCAGATCGGTCTCAATGCCATCGGGCCCCCGAGCCCTGGCCTATGGTATGGGCAAAGACTTCCGCTCAGCCGTGGGCCTGCTCGGCGCGTCGGGCTTCGAGCAGGGCGCGGTTGTACGCGAGCATCAGATCGGCGTGCCGGACCTCGCCGATCACGCGCAGATCGGTGCCGTTGTCGACCACGGGCAGGTGCTCCTCGTCGTTCAGCTCGCACAGACGCAGGGCGGTCTCCAGGTCGTCCTCGGGCGTGAGCGCGATCGGCAGCCGGCGCACCAGATCGCGCGCCGTGAGCTGCCTGTCCTCAGGGGGGTCGAAGGCGGCATCGGCCAGATCGCCGAACTCGATCGCCCCCATGAGGCGGCCGTCGTCGTCGACCACGAAGATCGGCAGGTGCCGCTGCACGAACAGAGCCTTGAGCTCGTCCAGCGTCGCGGCCAGGCCCACCGTCACCACCTGGCGGCGCATCACGCCCGCGACCTTGCCCGCGCGCAGCAGCGCCTGCTCGCGCCGGCCCCTCAGGTCGATACCGCGCCGCGCCAGCTGCCAGATGAAATAGGAGGGCCAGTAGAGCTGGCGCGAGACGATCGCCGCCACGGCGACCGCCACCATGACCGCGAACGTGACGCCATAGTCCGTGGTCAGCTCGAAGATCATGAGCACGGTCGAGATCGGCGCGCCGAGCGTGCAGGCGGCGAGCGCGCCCATGCCGAGCAGGGCGTAGACGCTGGGGCTCGAGCCAAGCTCGGGAAAGACGCCCGCCGCGATCATGCCGAACGCGCTGCCGACCAGCGCGCCGAGCACGAGGCTGGGGCTGAAGATGCCGCCGCCGAAGTGGCTGCCGAGCGAGAGCGCGGTCGCGGCACCCTTGGCCAGCGCCAGGACGATCACGAGCTGGAGGTCGTAGCTGTTGCGAAGCACGAGATCGGTCGCTTCGTAGCCTACGCCCATGACCTCCGGCAGCTGGAGCCCGATCAGGCCCACGACCAGACCGGCGAGCGCCGGGCGGATCCAGGTCGGGATCGCGAGGCGCTCGTGCGCCGTCTGCACCAGGGCGATGCCGCGCATCAGCGCGATCGCGGCGAGCGCGCTGACCACGCCCAGCAGCGCGAACGCCGGCAGCTCCCAGAACGAGGCCACGACCTGGGGCGGCAGCTGGAAGGCGGCGTCCGGGCCGATGTGGATGCGCGTGATCACGGTGCCGATCACAGAGCTGATCACCACCGGCGAGAAGGCCGAGAGCCGGTAGTGGCCGATCACGACCTCGAGCGCGAAGAACACGCCGGCGATCGGGGCGTTGAACGCGCTCGCGATCGCCGCCGCGACGCCGCAGCCGAGGAGCGTCTGGGCGAGCGCGGCGGACAGATGCAGCCGCCTGGCGACATACGCCGCGAGCGTGGCGCCCAGATGCACGATCGGCCCTTCGCGACCGACCGAGGCGCCGCAGCCGATCGACGCGGCGCTCACCACGGCGGCATTCAGCCCGACATTGAGCGACATGCGCCCGCCACGCAGGGCGCTCGCTTCGATCACGTCGGCCACCGCGTGCGGCCGCCGCCCGGGCAGCACGAACCGGACGAACAGCCCGATCGCGAGGCCCCCGAGGCCGGGCGCCAGCAGCACCTGCCACCAGGGCAGCGCGTGCAGGTGCTGGATGATGATCTCGCTCTCCTCGCCGAGGAGGAGCAGCTGGAAGGCCCCGGTGAGGAGCCGGAAGGCGATCGCACCATAGCCCGCCGCCGTGCCGACCACGACGGCGAGCACGAACAGCACCAG
This sequence comes from uncultured Geminicoccaceae bacterium, assembly GCA_964644915.1. Taxonomy (GTDB): domain Bacteria; phylum Pseudomonadota; class Alphaproteobacteria; order Geminicoccales; family Geminicoccaceae; genus CAZXYL01. The sequence goes on along the minus strand of CAZXYL010000623.1, from coordinate 1,558 downwards.
CTGGTCGTTGCGCACGACCTGCTGCCAGGCCCGGACCAGCGCGGCCATGACGAATGGGCGATCCCGGCATGCCTCAGCTCGCCGGACCATAGCCTTTCGCCTTCCCGGCGAGAAGCTTCGTACGCCTGCCGCCTCTGCGCCCATCGCCGGCAGGACTGCGTTAAGCCCGGGCGGGCTATCCTCGCGCCGCCTGCGCCGGCCCGCGATCGGGTCGATGCCGGAGCGGAAGGAGAACGGCATGCGGATCGGGCGCGCGCTCAACCTGGGGCTCGCGGTGACGATCGCGGCGGTCGCGGGCTGCGGGCCGCAGTACCGGACCTTCACGAACTATACGCCGCCCGGCAGCGAGAGCGGGCGGCAGTGCGTGGCGCAGTGCCTGAACGCGCGCCAGATCTGCCGGCAGCACCAGGGCGCGCAGGTGGAGCATTGCCGGAGCGAGGCGCAGCAGCTGGCCGCCGTGGAGTACATCAAGCGCCAGGCGCAGTACCAGCTCGACCTGCAGCGCCACCAGTCCGGCCAGACCCCGCAGGCGCCCGACCCGCCGGGCAACGTGCAGCCGCAGTATGGCCGCTGCGACCAGCAGGGCAGCCGACTCGAGGGCCAGTGCACCGCCGATTTCGACCTCTGCTACCAGAACTGCGGCGGCGCGGTCGCCTACACCACGCATTGCGTCGCGAACTGCGAGTGACGCGCAGCCGCGTGAACCGGAGCCGCCTACCACTGCGGCGGGTTGCCCTCGGCGTCCTCGGCGGGCTAGGTAGCTGCACCTGCCTGTTCGGAAGAGGCTCGTGCCATGGCAACACCCCCGCCGATCGGCCTCGCCCGCGGCCTCACGCACTACGGCGATCCGGATTTCGCGCTCTACCTGCGCCGCTCGTTCGCGCGCTCGATGGGCTACGGCGAGGAGATGCTGGCGCGGCCGGTGATCGGCATCACCAACACCGCGAGCGGCTTCAACAACTGCCACCGCCAAGTGCCGGAGCTGATCGAGGCGGTCAGGCGCGGCGTGCTCGCCGCCGGCGGCCTGCCGCTGGAGTTCCCGACCATCTCGCTCGGCGAGGTGTTCCTCTCGCCCACCAGCCTGATGTTCCGCAACCTCATGAGCATGGACGTCGAGGAGATGATCCGGGCGCAGCCGATGGACGCGGTGGTCCTGGTCGGCGGCTGCGACAAGACCGTGCCGGCGCTGCTCATGGGCGCGCTCTCCGCCGACAAGCCGGCGATCCTCGTGGTCACCGGGCCGATGATGACCAGCCGGCACAAGGGCGAGCGGCTCGGCGCCTGCACCGATTGCCGGCGCTTCTGGGGCCGATACCGCGCGGGCGAGCTCGACGACGAGGAGATCCGCGCGGTCGAGAACCGGCTCTCGACCACCGCCGGCACCTGCATGGTCATGGGCACGGCGAGCACGATGGCGTGTCTCGCCGAGACGCTCGGCATGACCCTGCCCGGCACCGCGGCCATCCCGGCAGTTCACGCCGACCGCCTGCGCGCCGCCGAGGCGAGCGGCATGCGCGCGGTGGCGCTCGCTGCCGGCGGCCCGCGCCCCTCCGAGATC
>CAZXYL010000622.1:0-3159 GCA_964644915.1 uncultured Geminicoccaceae bacterium | reverse complement strand
CACGAGCTGCACGCGCTCACCAACTGGTCGGCCGAGACCTTCGCCCTCACCCGCCCGCGTTTCGACTTCCTGAGCTGGTTCCGGAGCATCCTGGTCTCGGGCGAGGAGCGGCTGGTGAAGCCCGACCCGCGCATCTTCGCGCTTCTGCTCGAGCGCATCCAAAGGCCTGCGCACGAGTGCGTCTATATCGACGACAGCCGAAAGAACGTGGTCGCGGCCCAGGCGCTCGGGTTCGATGCCATCCACCACCTCGGCGCGGCCGAGCTCCGGGAGGCCCTGACGAAGCGCGGCCTGCTGGCCTCAGCCCCGACCGGCTGAGCGGTCGCGGCGAGCGGCAGGGTGAAGCTGGCGCGGATCGGGCGCGGGCTCGGCCGGGCGGCCGCCGCCCTCGCGAGCTTCCTCGTGGTCGTCGCGGCGGCCGGCTACCTCTGTCTGCTCGCCGCCCTGCCGCAGATCGAGGGCACGATCGAGGTGCCGGGGCTGGACGCCCCGGTCACGATCGTGCGCGATCGCTTCGCCGTGCCGCACATCGAGGCGGCAAGCCTGACCGATGCCGCCTATGCGCTCGGCTTCGTCCACGCCCAGGACCGGCTCTGGCAGATGGAGTTCCAGCGCCGCATCGGCTCCGGGCGGCTCGCTGAGGTGCTGGGCGCGCCGGCACTGGCCACCGATCGCTTCATGCGGCTCATGGGCTTCCATCGCCTGGCCGAGGCGAGTCTCGCGCACATAGCGCCCGCGACGGTACGCCGGCTCGAGGCCTACGCGGCCGGGGTCAACGCGCTGCTGGCGACGCGGCGGGGCCCGCTGCCGCCGGAGTTCCTGATCCTGCGCCATTTCGAGCTCGAGCCGTGGACGCCGGCGGACAGCCTGGTGTGGCTGCGCATGATGGCGCTCGAGCTCGGCATGAACTGGCGCAACGAGCTGCTCCGCGCCCGGCTTGCGAGCCGCCTCTCGCGCGAGCAGATCGCAGACCTCTGGCCCGAGTACCCGGACACGGCGCCGATCACGCTGGCCTGGCTCGCGGCGGGCCTGGCCTTCGAGCGCCTGGCCGAGGTCCTGCCCGCAGCACCCGTCTTCCGGCCGGGCTCCAACGCCTGGGTGCTGGACGGCAGCCGCACCGCAAGCGGCGCGCCGCTGCTGGCGAACGACCCGCATCTCGAGCTGCGTGCGCCCGGCACCTTCTACCTCGCGCACCTGAAGTCGCCCGAGCTCGACATCATCGGCGCCACTTTGCCCGGGGTACCGGGCGTCGTGCTCGGTCACAACGGCAGCATCGCCTGGGGCTTCACCAATACCGGCGGTGACGTGCAGGACCTGTTCATCGAGCGGGTCGACCCGCAGGACCCGGGCCGGTATCTCACCCCGGACGGCGCCACGCCGTTCGCCCTGCGCGAGGAGATCATCCGGGTCCGCGGCGCCGCCCCGGTGACGCTCCAGGTGCGCAGCACGCGCCACGGGCCGGTCCTCTCGGACCTTCTGCCCGATGCCGAAGCGGTCTTCGGGGCGGGCCACGTCGCGGCGCTCGCCTGGACCGCGCTGGCCGAGGACGACATCAGCCTGCAGGGGCTTCTCGGGCTCAACCAGGCGCGCGACTGGGAAAGCTTCGTCGCCGCGCTGCGTGACGTCGGCAGCCCGCAGCAGAACATCCTCTATGCGGATACGGCGGGTCGGATCGGCTTCTTCGCGCCGGCGCGGGTGCCCATCCGCCGCAGCGGCGACGGCCGCTGGCCGGTGCCGGGCTGGACCGGCGAGCACGATTGGGTGGGCTTCATCCCGTTCGAAGAGCTGCCGCAGGCGGAGGGCGCGCCGGACGGTGCCCTCTTCAACGCCAACAATAAGATCGTACCGGAGGGCTACCCCTACCTGATCACGAAGGACTGGGACCCGCCGCATCGCGCCCGGCGCATCGAGGAGCTGTTGGGCGGGGGGCAGGCGATGCACGATCTCGAGACCGCCGCCGCGATGCAGGCCGACCAGCTCTCGATCATGGCGCGCGATCTTTTGCCGCTGATGCTGCGCGCCGAGCCCGCGAGCGATGCCGCGCGAGACGCCATGGCGCGGCTCGAGCGCTGGGACCGCGTGATGCGCCGCGACGAGGCGGAGCCCCTCATTTTCGCCGCTTGGTACCGCGAGCTCTCGCGCCTCGTCTATGCGGACGAGCTCGGCCCCCTGTTCGAGGCGACGTGGCGCGTTCGTCCTCGATTCCTGGAGCGGGTGCTGCGCGAGCGGCAGATCTGGTGCGACGATGTGGGCACGGAGCGGGCCGAGACGTGTCCCGAGCAGGCGGCACGCGCGCTGGACGCGGCGCTTGCCGATCTCGACCGCCGCTTCGGCGCCGATCCGGGGCGCTGGCGCTGGGGCGAGGCGCACCCGGCCGTGATGGCGCATCCGGTGCTCGGCGGGCAGCCGCTGCTCGCCCGGCTGTTCAACATCGAGCTGCCGAGCGGCGGCGACAGCACGACGCTCAACGTCGGCGGCTTTCGCATCGCCGATCCGGAGCGTCCCTTCAGCAATGTCTTCGCGCCGACCTATCGGGGGCTCTACGACCTCGCCGATCCGGACCGCTCCCGCTTCGGCGCCGCGACCGGCCAGTCGGGTCACCCGCTGTCGCCGCATTACCGCGACCTCACGGCCGTCTGGGCACGGGCGGACACGATCCCGATGTCGCGCCGGCCGCAGCACTACGCAGGCGAAGCCATCGGCCACCTCCGGCTCGTCCCCGCCCGCTGACGCCGCCCTGCCGGGGACCGCGACATTTTGCCGCACGAAGGGCATTTCTCTATCGGTGGTTCGAGTTCGAGCAAACTTCGCTCTTTACGTCATATAAGCGACACAACCAGCTGGCTATACTGAAGTTTTCGCCTAGAGGTTGCCCCGTGTCAAGGTGGTACAATGCGCAAGCTGGTCCGATTTCATCCCCAGTCTGCACGCGACCCTTCCGCCGCGCACAGAACGGCTTGGCCATCCCGTCCACAGCTGTGGACAACTCGCTTGGCCGCGCCGCCGGCCGACATCGCTGACCTTTTAATGACTTTTTTTTCTAGCGCAGCGGTTTCGAGTGGGCTTATTTTACTGGTCGTAGTCCCATCCCGAGCGACATTCACGCGAAACGGGAGTCGTCTCGTCATGTCGTGGAGTCACACCAACGATGAACCAGGT
>CAZXYL010000621.1:0-16372 GCA_964644915.1 uncultured Geminicoccaceae bacterium | reverse complement strand
GAACCTGGTCGTGAACACGCGATAGGCGAGCGCCTCGCCGCCCGGCGGCACGTAGCGCGGCGTCTCGTAGGGCGCCTCGATGCCGCCGTCCTGGTCGGCGCCCCCCTGCGCGTCCACGTCCTGCTCGCGCCGCTCCTCCTGAGTGCCGGCTTCGTCCTCGTCCTGACCCTCGGCGGTCTCGCTCTCCGCGCGCACCTGCTGGTCCGCGGCCTCGCCCTCGCCGTCGTCGGGGGCGTCCTCGGTCTCGCCCGCCTGGTCCTCGCTCGGCTCGGGCTCCGCCTGCTCCGGGTTCTGTTCGTCCTGGTCCTCGGCGAACTCCTCCGCGAGGCCGAGATGCGCCAGCATCTCGCGCACGCGCACGCCGAAGTCCTCCTGGCTGTCGAGCGCCCGGCGGAGCGCCGTCCAGTCGGATCCGGTCTTGCTCTCGAGCCAGCCGCGCCAGCCGTCGAGCGCCTCGCGCTGGGTCCTGCCGAGCGCGAAGCCCAGCAGGCTCTCCTGGGCGTACAGCTCGAGCGCCTCGGCCAGCCCGGCCTCGCCCGTGCCTGTGCCCGGATCCGGCTGGGTGCGCCGGCCACGCGCGTTGTGGGCGGTGGCGAGATTGCTCGCGACGCCCGCCATGCGACTGGCGCCCAAGGCTTCGACGCGCACCTGCTCCAGCGCCGCGAAGACCGCCTCGGCGACCTCGCCGTGCGGGCTCAGCCGCTGGTGCAGCTTGGCGTCGTGATGGCGCAGGCGCAAGGCGACGCTGTCGGCCTCGCCGCGGATGCGCGCGAGGTCCTGGCCCGCCATGTCGCGCCGCGGCACCGGCAGGCGGACGTTCGGGCCCTCGCCCGGCGGCGCGGCCGCTTCCTTGCGACCATCGCCCGCGCGGAAGGTCACGGACAGGGTCGGCTTGTCCGCCATCGCCCGGCAGGTGGCGGCGACGGCGCGCTGGAAGGTCTCCAGGCGCTCCTTTTTCGGCACGGTGGCCACGGCGCAGCTACATCAAGGTGACGTTGGCAGTGCTCTCGGGCAGCTCGACCCCGAAGCAACGCTGGTAGTACTCGGCGATGATCGGGCGCTCCGTCTCGTCGCACTTGTTGAGGAAGGTGAGGCGGAACGCGAAACCGACGTCGTCGAAGATCTGCGCGTTCTCGGCCCAGGTGATCACCGTGCGCGGCGACATCACCGTCGAGATGTCACCGGCCATGAACCCGGAGCGGGACAGATCGGCCAGGCTCACCATCTGCGCGATGATCTTGCGCCCTTCGGGGGTCTGCCAGGTCGGGCATTTGGCGAGCACGATGTCCACTTCCTCGTCGTGCTCGAGATAGTTGAGCTGGGCCACGATGTTCCAGCGGTCCATCTGACCCTGGTTGATCTGCTGCGTGCCGTGGTACAGCCCGCTGGTATCGCCCAGGCCCACGGTGTTCGCGGTCGCGAACAGGCGGAACGACGGATGCGGCCGGAGCACGCGGTTCTGGTCGAGGAGCGTCATCTTGCCCTCGACCTCCAGCACCCGCTGGATCACGAACATGACGTCGGGGCGCCCGGCGTCGTACTCGTCGAACACCAGCGCCACCGGGTGCTGCAGCGCCCAGGGCAGGATGCCCTCGCGATACTCGGTGACCTGCTTGCCGTCGCGCAGCACGATCGCGTCCTTGCCGATCAGGTCGATGCGCGAGATGTGGCTGTCGAGGTTGACCCGCACGCAGGGCCAGTTCAGATGCGCGGCCACCTGCTCGATGTGGGTCGACTTGCCGGTGCCGTGGTAGCCCTGGATCAGGACGCGGCGATTGTAGGCGAACCCCGCCAGAATCGCGAGCGTGGTGTCGCGATCGAACCGGTAGGCCTCCTCGACCTGGGGCACGTACTGGGTCGCCTGCGAGAACGCAGGCACCTGCAGGTCGGAATCGATGCCGAAGCTCTGCCGGACCGAGACCTTGATGTCCGGCTGGGCCGGCAGCTCCTGCAGGGCGACCAGTCGCTCCGGCTCGGTCACCGCGAAATCGCGCTGCACCGTCGTTCACTCCGTGCTCGGCGAGGGGGTTGAGGTCACGCGAACTGCTCGCTGTCGAGCAAGTAGGTATAGGCCTCGTTGATCAACTTCAACCGTTCCTCGGCCTTCTTGTCGCCCCCGTGCAAGTCCGGATGATGCAATTTCACGAGCTGCTTGTACCGGGCCTTGAGCTCCGCGCGCGTGGCATCGGGCGTGAGCTCGAGGACGCGCAGCATCCGCTCCGTCTTGCCGCCGTAAAAGCTTCTCCGATCCCATTCCGACGCGCCGTAGGTGCCGTTGGTTCCGCCGCCGTTGGTGAAGATCTCGAACGGGTCCTGCCAGCGCCAGCCCTCCGCCTGATGCGGCGGCACGGCGCCGAACGGCCAGCTCGGCCGGTGCCAGGTGACGTCCTCGCGCAGATAGGCCTCGATCTCGAACTGGTTCATGCCGGCGAAGAAGTCCCAGGCACGATTGTAATCCCGCACGTGCTCGAGACAGAAGTGGTGGAAGTCGCGCAGCCGGTCGCGCGCCTTGGGCGCCCGGAACTCGCCCTGGCGCTCACAGTGCGGCCAGTCGCAAAGACGCGCCCGCGGCTGCTCCTCGGCGGCCAGCCGAAGATCGGTGCGACGCTGCTGTCTGGCTTCGCTCATGACTAGCACTATGGCGATCCGCCGGCCCCGGAGCAAGGCGTGCCAGGGTCGAAGAGCCATGCGCGGGCAGGGGCGCGGCCTCACCTGCCGATCAGGGCGAGTGCGGGTTTTCCTGGCTCCCTGGACGCAATGCCGCAGCACGCGGCCGGCCAGCCGCGCGGGCATTCGGGCGAGGTTCGGGAGGTCCAGGACACGCGCTCATGGCGCGCGGGCGCTTTATGAGATCGAGGCGCTCACATCCTTCTCAGTAGCGAGCTCGGGCTTCTCAGTAGAGAGCTCGGGCTGACAGACGAGCTCGCGCCGCCGGGCATTTCCCGATCCACTCCCGCGCTCGGGCGAGCGCGCGGGGCGGGCGTGGAGCCCCGGGCAGGCGCGCGGCTCGGGCCTACTGGTCGGGGTCGGAGAGAGCGCGGGCGAGCGAGCAGATCGCTTCCTGATGACGACGCGTCGAGATGCTGATGAAGTTGCGCGCGAGCTCCAGGAGCATCCGCTGCTGCGGCGTGGCCCGGAACGCCTTGTCGCTGTTCAGGCCGTCGAAGAAGTAGCCGACCTCGACCCCCAGGGCCTGCGCGATGTTGTGCAGGCGGCCGGCAGCCACTCGGTTGATGCCCTTCTCGTACTTGTGCGCCTGCTGATAGGTGACGCCGATCAGCTCCGCCATCTGCTGCTGCGTCAACCCGAGCATGATCCGGCGCTCGCGCATGCGCGCGCCGACATGCCGGTCCACATCCTGGGCACGGGACCGTCCGGGTCCCGGGTTGGTGGTCGGCTTGACCATCACTGTCGCCATCGTGCTCTCCATCCCCTCTCGGACTGGTACGATATATTGCGGTGGCACGGGCCACCCGCCAGAGGGCGCCACCTGCGACGCCGTCGAGCCGGGCCGGAGTCCCATGCCCGTTCTACTCGAAGTTAGACGCCAGAGCTTTCGAAATCGTAAAGCGACAAAGTCCGCCTTCGATGTACGTCCACGGCGCAGAGGATGCCTCATCCGGCCAGGTATGAGGTAGTCCTTTCGCAAATAATAGCTACCTTAACGCGCATACCAGGGTACCATTGATCGTATTTTGACCGAGTCCCCTCGCCACAGGCAGAGCTGAGGCCGAACCATGCGGGTCGCAAGCGCCATTCGCGATCGTCTCGAGGCCGGACTTCACCCCGCCCGGATCGAACTCGTGGACGAGTCCGCCCGCCATGCGGGCCATGCCGGCGCGCGTCCGGAAGGCGAATCGCACTTCCGCCTCACCATAGTGGCGGAGGCCTTCGCCGGCGCCAGTCGGGTCGAGCGTCAGCGCATGGTGTTCGAGGCGTTGGGCGAGCTGATGCGCACCGACATCCATGCGCTCTCGATCACGGCGCTGACGCCCGACGAGGACGCGCGACGCGCCTGATCCCGGGGCGTGCTCAATCGGCAGCGTCATTCTCGGGCCCCGTGTACCAGCGGGGGTAGTGCGCGCGCACCACCTCACCGCTGCGAGCGAGCGCGTGGCAGCTGTCGAGGTGCCGGGGCGGCTGATCGGTCTCCACCCTCGGCTCGCGCTGCGCGCGCCAAGTGTGGATGGTCTGGTACGCGGTGGTCGCGAGCGGGCCCAAAAGCTCCACCAGATGCGTGCACCCCTGGACGCCGCCGAGCCGGGCCTGCACCGCGCGGCGCCAGCCCGGGCCGATCCTGAGCCCCTCGAGGCGCGCGAACGCCGGTGTGATCGCGGGGCAGACCGCAAAGGGGCCGGCCTCGGTCGCGGCCTCCGCCCGGACCACCGTGAGGTCGTCGTCGAGCGTGAGCCGCAGCCACATCTCGTGCAGCGGCTCGCCCGGCCTGATCTCCCCGCGCCACGCGTTCGGAAAGGCATAGGACTTCACGTCGACGAGACGGCCCTCGATGTCCCAGAGCCCGTCGCCGCGGCGATAGCCACGGCAATCGATGCGCCGGTGATGGATCGGCTCGCGGGACGCGGGCGGCGTGAGGCTCATGTTCGGCTGGTTCCCCGATTGCTGACGTCTCTCGATCGCGCGCGCCCAGCTAAGGGTGATCGCCCGCCTCGCTCTCCAGGAGATCGAGCGCGTTCTGGATGCGATCGGTCAGCATCAGCTCCCCGGCTGGGGGCTCCTCCTCCTGCGCCAGGGCCGGCTGGTCCGCCTCGTAGGCCCAGCGCCGCAGGATCTCCATCCGCTCCGCGCGGGTGAGGTCGGGCACCTCCAGCACCTGTTCGGGCCGCGTGAACACCGAGCTGGGCTTGAGCCGCGCCCGCTCGAGATCCCTCGAACGCTTGAAGCCCCATACCATCACGACCTCCCTCTGCTCGATGCCGCCGCTCGAGGCCCGCGGCGACGACCGGCGCCGCAGGCCGGACCTTCATGTAGGTCCGCGCCTCACCGACGCCAGCCCGTCGCGTCCAGGCCGGCGCGCGGGGTGATGTCACCTCGCCTCTCAGCGGGCACGCTCGATCGCCTCCAGGATCAGCCGGTGCGCCTCCTGCGGGTCGCGCCAGCTGCCGACACGGACCCACTTCTCGGGCTCGAGGTCCTTGTAGTGCTCGAAGAAGTGCTGGATCCGCTTGATGTCGATCTCGGGGATGTCCTGCCAGCTGTGCACCTTGTCGTAGATCTGGGTGATCCTGCGCACCGGCACGGCCAGGATCTTCTCGTCGCCGCCCGCCTCGTCCTCGAGCTCGAGCACGCCGATCGGGCGCACCGGCAGCACCGCGCCCGGCTGCACCGGCATGCGCCCCACCACCATGACGTCGATGGGATCCCCGTCGGCCGCCAGCGTGTGCGGGACGAAGCCGTAGTTGCACGGATAGAACATGGTCGTGTAGAGGAAGCGATCGACGAAGATCGCGCCCGAGTCCTTGTCGAACTCGTACTTGATCGGATCGGAGCGCAGCGGCACCTCGATCACGACGTTCACCTCGATCGGCGGGTTCTTGCCGATCGGCACCTTCTTGATGTCCATGGGGAGCCTTCCGTCCGCGTGCTGATGATCGAGGTTAGCGCGTCCGCGGGCTCAAGGCCATGCGACCAGCGGTGGCAGGGACATCAGGATGGCTTCGGGGTTGCCGCCGGTGCGCAGGCCGAACTGCGTGCCGCGATCGTAGAGCAGGTTGAACTCGACGTAGCGGCCGCGCCGCTCGAGCTGGAAGGCCCGTTCCGCGGCCGTCCAGCTCCGGTCCATATGCCGGCGCACGAGCTTCGGGTAGACCTCGAGGAACGCCTCGCCGACCGCCCGGGTGAAGGCGAGGTCACGCTCGAGGTCGCCCTCCAGATAGTCGTAGAAGATGCCGCCGACACCGCGGTGCTCGCCCCGGTGCGGCAGCCAGAAGTACTCGTCCGCCCAGGCCTTGAACCTCGGGTAATAGCCCGGATCGCAGGCGTCGCAGGCCTGCCGCAGACGCTCGTGGAAAGCCTGCGTGTCGGCCTCGTCCGGCAGGATCGGGTTGAGGTCGGCGCCGCCGCCGAACCACGCCCGCGTGGTCTGGATGTGCCGCGTGTTCATGTGTGCCGGCGGCACGTGCGGCGAGCGCGGGTGGGCCACCAGCGAGATGCCGCTGGCCCAAAAGCGCGGGTCGCGATCGGCGCCCGGGATCTGCCGCGCGAACTCCGGGCCGAACTCGCCCCAGACGGTCGAGACGTTGACCCCGACCTTCTCGAACACCCGGCCGCGCATCAGCGCCATGACACCGCCGCCGCCGGCCTCGCGGTCCCACGCCTTGCGCTCGAAGCGGCCGGCCGGGAGCCGCTCGTGGTCCTGGCCGGCAAAGGCGTCCTCGAGGCGCTCGAACTCGGCGCAGATCCGATCGCGCAGCCGCTCGAACCAGTCGCGGGCTCGCTCTCGCAGGACGTCGCGGTCGCTGTCGGGCATCGCCATCAGGCCTCCGATCAAGCGCATCTTACCCCCGACCACCCGGCGCGCCAAATGCGGCACCGGCGCGTATCAGCGGGGAAAGCCGTCGGTCTGCCGGAGCGCCTCGCCGGCCACCATGGCGAGCGCGGTCACGAGATTGAGCGAGCGCCGGCCCGGCGCCATGGGGATGCGGACCTCGAGGTCCGCCGCCCGGCGCACCTCGTCCGGCACGCCGGCGCTCTCGCGGCCGCCGAGCAGCACGTCGTCGGGCCGGTATCGCGCTTCATGGTAGGGGCATGCGGCGCGTGTGGTCAGGAGGACGAGCCTGGCGCCGGCGTCCGCCCGCCAGCGCTCGAACGCCCCCCAGGACGAGTGTCGGACGATGCGCGCATGGGCCAGGTAATCCATGCCGACCCGCCGCAGCCGGCGGTCGTCCCAGATGAAGCCGCAGGGCTCGACGACGTGCAGCGGCGCGTCCAGGCAGGCGGCGAGGCGGATCACCGCCGCCGCGTTGGCCGCGATGTCGGGCTGATAGAGCGCGAGCGGCACGGCTGTGCGATCCTCCTGGCGGGCGAGCGCAATCCGTGCGACACGGTGTCTCCACGCTTGCCCGGGGCGCGAGCCCTTTATATGTTCCCCTGGCTTGCCGCGAACCAAACCAACAAGTCGTGAGCGTGACATCATGGCCGAAGCTTCGGCACAGCAGCCGGAAGGCACCGAGGCAGGCACCCGGCGTGATTTCCTCTACCTCCTGACCGGGGCGACCGCGGCGGTCGGGGCGGGCGTGGTCCTGTGGCCACTGATCGACACCATGAATCCGGCCGCCGACGTCCTGGCGCTGGCCTCGGTCCGCGTCGATCTCTCGGGCGTCGACGAGGGCATGGCGATCACGGTGCAGTGGCGCGGCCGGCCGGTGTTCATCCGGCACCGGACGCAGGAGGAGATCGAGGCCGCGCGTGCGGTCGATCTGGCCGTGCTGCCCGATCCGGAGCCCGACGAGGCCCGGGTGATCGAGCCGCAATGGCTCGTCATGGTCGGCGTGTGCACGCACCTCGGCTGCATCCCGCTGGGGCAGGGGGCGGGCGACCCGAGGGGCGAGTACAACGGCTGGTTCTGCCCCTGCCATGGCTCCCATTACGATACCTCGGGACGCATTCGCCGCGGGCCGGCGCCGGAGAACCTGGTGGTGCCCCAATACGAGTTCCTGGAAGACAACGCGATCCAGATCGGCTAGCGACGGCTGCCGTTCGCACCAGGGGGACACGGGAGACACGATGAGCGCAGCTCCTAGCGGCCGACCCGAGTACCGAAGCCCGGTCGTGCGGTGGATCGAGTACCGGTTGCCGGTGTTCAGCTACACTCGCGGCTTCCTCATCGACTATCCCGCGCCGCGCAACCTTAACTACTGGTGGAATTTCGGCTCCCTCGCGGGCGTAGCCCTGGTCATCCAGATCGTCACCGGCGTGGTGCTCGCCATGCACTACACGGCGCACGTCGACTACGCCTTCGAGAGCGTCGAGCGGATCATGCGCGACGTGAACTGGGGCTGGCTGATGCGCTACGCGCACGCGAACGGCGGCTCGATGTTCTTCGCCGTGGTCTACATCCACCTGTTCCGCGGCCTCTATTACGGCTCCTACAAAGCGCCGCGCGAGCTGCTCTGGATCCTGGGCGTGGTCATCCTGCTCCTGATGATGGCGACGGCGTTCATGGGCTACGTGCTGCCGTGGGGGCAGATGAGCTTCTGGGCCGCCACGGTGATCACCAACCTGTTCTCGGCCTTCCCGATCATCGGCGAGCCGATCGTGACCTGGCTGTGGGGCGGGTTCTCGGTCGGCAACCCGACGCTCAATCGCTTCTACGCCCTGCACTGGCTGCTGCCGTTCGTGCTCGTCGCCGTGGTCATGCTGCATCTCCTGGCCCTGCACGAGCACGGCTCCAACAACCCGCTCGGGATCGAGCGCAAGTCGCCCAAGGACAGCCTGCCGTTCCATCCCTACTACACGATGAAGGACATGTTCGGCCTCGGCGTGTTCCTGATCGTGTTCGCGATCCTGGTGTTCTACTACCCGAATCTGCTGGGCGAGGCGATTAATTACGTGCCGGCCAACCCGTTGCAGACGCCGGCGCACATCGTACCCGAATGGTACTTCTTGCCCTACTACGCGATCCTGCGCGGCATCACGTTCGACATCTGGTTCATCTCGGCCAAGCTGATCGGGGTGATCTTGATGTTCGCATCGATCATTGTCCTGTTCTTCCTGCCTTGGCTCGACACCTCGCGCGTGCGCAGCGCCACCTTTCGCCCGATCTACAAGTGGTTCTTCTGGGTCCTGGTCGCGGACACGATCCTGCTCGGCTATCTCGGGGCACAGCCTGCCGAGGGGATCTATGTGACCCTGGCGCAGCTCGGCACGCTGTATTACTTCGGCCATTTCCTCATCCTGTTGCCCTTGCTCGGCAAGCTGGAACGACCGCGACCGCTGCCGGACAGCATCAGCAGGCCGGTGCTCGAGCCGCGGGCCGCGACGAGTCCAGCCGAATGAGGTGCAAGATGTGGTCAGGCAGGTGGGTGCGCGCGGCGGCGCTGGCGCTGGGCGGCCTCGGCTTCGGCTCGCTCGCGCAGGCCGCCGAGGAGGCCCTCGAGCCGATCCGGGTGAGCTGGCCGCACCACGGCATCTTCGGCACCTACGATCGCGCCGCGGCCCAGCGTGGCTTCCAGGTCTACCGCGAGGTCTGCGCGGCCTGCCACGGCCTGAGCCTGGTCGCCTTCCGCAACCTCCAGGACATCGGCTTCAACGAGGAGCAGGTGCGCGCGATCGCGGCCGAGTACGAGGTGCCCGGCGAGCCCGACGACTTCGGGGAGCCCACCACGCGGCCGGCCCTGGCGTCTGATGTTTTCCCGCCGCCCTACCCCAACGAGGCGGCGGCGCGGGCAGCCAACCAGGGCGCGCTGCCGCCCGATCTGGCGCTGATGACCAAGGCGGCCGAGGAAGGCGAGGACTACGTCTACAGCCTGCTGCGCGGCTATGTCGAGCCGCCGCCGGACGCCGTGCCGCCGCGCGAGGGCCTGCACTTCAACGCCTATTTCCCCGGCAACTGGATCGCCATGCCGCCGCCGCTGTTCGAGGGTGGCGTCACGTATGCCGACGGCACCGAGGCGAGCATCCCGCAGATGGCGCACGACGTGACCGTGTTCTTGAGCTGGACGGCGGAGCCGAAGCTCGAGGAGCGCAAGCAGACCGGCCTCAAGACCATGCTGTTCCTGATCGTGCTGACCGGCCTGCTCTACGCGACCAAGCGCAGGATCTGGGCCGACGCGCACTGAAGGCGGCGGGCGCCCGGGGGCCCGGGCCTCAGTGCGGCGATCCGAGCTCGCCTTGCGCCAGCCACGCCAGGCAGTCCGCCAAGACCTCGTCGGCCCTGGTCTCGTGCAGCAGCAGGTGGTGCCGCTCCGGGTAGACCCGCAGCGTCACCCGGTCACCCAGGCGCAGGACCAGATCGTCGATGGCGCGCTGCGGGATGGTCGTGTCGAGCGCGCCGTAAAGCACGAGCGTCGGCGGCATTTCCGCGAGCGGGGTCTCGGAGGCGAGGCTGGCGAGCTCGACCAGGCCGTCGTAGGTGCCGACGCTGAGCTCGCGCAGGATCGAGGGATCGTCGGCGAGCCGCTGGGCCTCGTCCGGGTCGAGCCACGGCCGGCCGCCGCGGCGCAGCTCAAGCGCGAGCCACGGCAGGGCCAGCGCGCCCAGCCGCAGCGCCAGATCGTGCAGCTGGCGCATCGGGATGTCGCCCCGCACGCCCGGCCCGGCGGCGATCAGGGCGTCGACCCCGATGACGTCGCCCCGGCCGAGCCCGGCGAGCGCCACGGACGCGCCCATGCTTTCGCCGATGACCACCACCCGCCGTCCCGGATAGCGCTCGCGCGCCGCATGCACGGCATCGGCCAGATCACGCAGCAGGTCGTCGGTGCCCGCCCATTCGCCGCGCGTCGGGCTCTCGCCGAAGCCGCGCTGATCGTACGCGAAGACGGCGATGCCGCGGGCGGCGAACCAGGGTCCCGCCCGGCCGAACGCCTGGCGATAATCGCCGTAGCCGTGCAACCCCAGCATGACCGCCTCGGGCTCCCGCTCGGGCAGCCAGGACGCGAGCGGCAGCCGGACCGCGTCCGCGGTCACGAGATGCGCCTCGTCGAGCTTGGGCGTGCCGGAGCGCGGCCGCGGCCGGCGCCGGGGCTTCAACAGCGCGCCCGCGGCCAGCGCCACCGTCAGACCGGCGAGGAAGACCCGGGACAGGAAGTGCACGGTGAGGCCCTTTTCGGTTCCTCTCGGGCCGCTTCCCTTCCATCTGTCGGTGACAATGTCAAGCGACGGCGCCCCTGATTCCATACCCCGTGGTGTTGTTCGGGCCGAAGCGCGGGGTGGGCGGGCGCCGCGGGCTCGGGCGATTCTTCCTATCCTCCGAGGTCACTCTCTACGTCGGCCTCTCGCTCAATGGTTTTGCAATCGGCGGTGGTTCTTGCTAAGCACCCCAGTGGGTTGCATCGACCGCACGCTTTTCTCCTCGAGCTGGAGCCCTGGAGTCCGGGATTGACGCGCAGCACCAGCCGGATCCGCCTTTCGACCATTGATTGCGAGGTGTGGCATGACTGCTGACCGGCTCCTCCCCTTCGCCGGCGAGCCGGTCCGGCTCCTTCTGGTCGAAGGGCAGGAGGCCCGCTACCGCCACACCCGGGACATGCTGGCGCGCGCGCGCCACGTGCAGTTCACGATCGACTGGGCGCAGACCCTGGCGGCGGCGCTGGCCCGCCTCCATGAGGGCGCGTTCGATGCCATGGTGATCAGCCAGCAGCTGCCGGACGGCGAGGGCCTGGAGCTGGTCCGGGCGGCCCAGAGCCACGGCCGCGCGGCGCCCGCGATCATGCTCGCGGACCAGGCGACGCTCGAGCTCGATCTCCAGGCCATGGCGCTCGGCGTCTCCGATTTTCTGGACCGGGGCCAGCTCGATGGGAGCCTGCTGGAGCGGACGATTCGCTACGCCCTGGCCCGGCGCCGCCAGGCGGAGCGACTGAGCCATCTGGCGCAGCACGACGAGCTGACCGGGCTCGCCAATCGCGCCCTGTTTCAGGATCGCTTCGAGCGCGCGCTCGCCTGGGCGCGGCGCCGCGAGCGGATGGTCGCGGTCATGGTCCTCGACCTCAACGGCTTCAAGGCGGTGAACGACCGGCTGGGGCACGCGGCCGGGGACCGGCTGCTCTGCATCGTCGCCCAGCGCCTGGTGCAGCGCCTGCGCGAGACCGACACCGTGGCCCGCCTCGGCGGCGACGAATACGCGCTGGTGATCGAGAACCTCGCCAAGGCGGAGCACGCCGCGCTGGTGGCGCGCAAGCTCCTGGACGCAGTGGCGCCCGCGGTCGCGATCGGCGATTGCGAGGTCACGGTCACCGCGAGCCTGGGCGTCGCGCTCTACCCCAAGGACGGGGAGGATACGCGTTCCCTGCTCGCGGGCGCCGATGCCGCGATGTACCGCGCCAAGGCCGAGGGCGGGAACCTGTGCCGGTTCAGCAGCGCCCAGCTGGAGCGCCGGGTCCAGCGCGGCGCCATCCTCGAGAGCGACATCAGACGCGGCCTGGCGCAGGGCGAGTTCGTGCTCCATTTCCAGCCCCAGGTCACGCTCAACTCGGACGAGCTCGGGATTTCCGGCCTGATCCGCTGGTGCCATCCCGAGCTCGGGCTGATCGGCGCCGAGCGCTTCCTGCCGCTGGCCGAGGACACGGGCCTCCTGGAGCCGCTCACCGACTGGCTGTTCGAGGCCGGCTGCGCCCAGGTGCAGCGCTGGCAGCGCCTCGAGCTCGGCAAGCTGCATCTGGCGCTGCCCCTGCTCTCGCGCCAGCAGCTGGCGTGGAACGATCTCGGCCGTCGGCTGACCGAGCGGCTGGACGAGCGGCGGCTCGGGCCGGACTGGCTCGAGATCGAGCTCACCGAGGAGCTGCTGCTCGGCGACGCCGAGGCCGGCGGGGTGGGGCTGGGCGCGCTCAAGCGTCTGGGCGTGCGCCTGGCCCTCGACGGCTTCGGGCGCGGGCCGACCTCGCTGCGCGGGCTGCAGCTCGGGGTGCTCGACACCTTGAAGCTCAGTCGCGAGCTGCTCGAAGGCGTGCCGCAGCAGGCGCAACGCACCGCGCTGACCAAGGCGATCATCGGCCTGGCGCGCGATCTGCACCTGCGGGTCGTGGCCGAGGGCGTGGACCATCAGGAGCAGCTGAGCTTCCTGCGTCAGCACGGTTGCAGCGGCGTGCAGGCGTTCATGAGCTGCCCGCCGCTGCCCGCCGAGGCCTGCACGGGCTGGTTGCGGCAGGCGGCCGGCCGCCGCGAGCGGCCGCGGCCGGTGCCCGCCTCACGCCACCTGCCGCCGCCGGCTGCGCCCCTGCCCGCCGAGGCACGGCTCGCGGGCTGAGCGCCGTGCCGCTGCCGCCCCCGCGCTACGACGCCGCCCGCTCGACGGCGGTCTCGCCCGGATGCGCCAGGACCACCTGATTGCGGCCCATGCCCTTGGCCATGTAGAGCGCCTGGTCGGCCCGACGCAGAAGCCGGGTGAGAGGCTCGCCCCGCACGTACGCCGCGGCGCCGATCGAGACCGTGACCCCGCCGAGGCAGCGCCGGCTCTGCCTGAGCCGGATGCGGCCGTTGGCGATCGTGGCCCGGATCTGCTCGGCGAGCTCGCGCGCGCCGCCCGCGTCGGTGCGCGGCAGGATCAGGGCGAACTCCTCGCCGCCATAACGGGTGGCCACGTCCCGCCCCTTGATGCTCCTCGTGAGGCTCTGCGCGACCACCCGCAGCACCTGATCGCCGATCTGATGACCGTGGGCGTCGTTGAAGCGCTTGAAATGGTCGATATCGATCAGCAGCAAGGCCAGCGGCTCGCCCGCTTCCAGCGCCTCCTGTGCCGCCAGGACGAGCGCCCGATCAAAATGCTTGCGGTTGCCGATGCCGGTCAGCGCGTCGGTATGGGCGTCGCGCTGGGCGCTCGCCAGATCCGCACGCAGCCCGGCCATACGCCGCGAGGTGTCGGCGAACTCGACCTCGAGCTTCGAGGTCCGCTCCTGCATCGCGCGGGTCTGCGCGAGGATGCCGCTCAGCAGCCGCCGGATCGCCTCGAGGCCCCGGGGCCGATCGAGCTCTTCCTCGAACCGGGCGAGATGCGCACCGTACTTGCCCGTATCCTCGGTCAGCTCGTCCAGTCGGGTCAGCAGGCGCGCGACACTGTCCTGGAGGCGCTGACAGGTGTCGTCGATGAGCCGGGCCTGGCGACCGCCGCCGAAGAAGCGCTCGTAGAGCTCGGCGCTGCGCTCCGCGCCGAGCGGCCCGGCGTGCTGCTCGAGCGGCAGCAGCACGCGGCTGAGCTCGGGGTGGCGCCCCGACTTGTGGCAATACCACAAGCAGAAATTGTCCGGCGTGGGCGCGACCTCGAGCCGCGCCATGGCGGCCAGCGCCGCGGCGGCGTGCTTCTCGGCCTCCTCACCCGAATCCACGAGCTCCATCTCGGCTCCCGAAGCCACCTGCGTCGCCTCGCGAGCAGCAATAGCGGTGCCATGGTTAAGGTGCGGTTAATCGGCGCGACCCGCCCGGCGGCGGCCGCCGGGCAGCGCGCGCCGATCGCCGGGATCAGAGGTTGAGCTGATAGCTCGCCTTCACCCAGCGGTAGCCTTCGCCCGAGGCGTCGATATAGCCGACCGCCGGGAAGGGCATGTGATAGCCGGTCACGGGCAGGCGCTCGGCCGCGGCCATGTCGAAGATGCGCTTGCGGGTCGCGATCGCGGCGTCCTTGTCCATGTCGAAGCGGACGTGCCACTCGGGGCGCTGCACCGACATCACGTAGTGGTTGGCGGTGTCCGCCCAGAGCAGGAGGCGGCGGCCGTCGCTCTCGACATGGTAGGTCATGTGGCCGGGCGTGTGACCGAAGGCGGCGAGCGCGCGGATGCCCGGCGCCACCTCCTCCTCGTCCTTGATGAAGCTCATGCGTTCGGCGAGCGGGACGACGTTGGCCTGGACCAGCCGCGCGGCGTTCTCGGTCGGGCCCGAGAGCCGGTCCTCGCTCGACCAGAAATCGTACTCGGTCTCGCCGGTGACGTAGCGGGCGTTCGGGTAGGTCGGCGCGCCGTCGGTCATCAGGCCGCCGACATGGTCGGGGTGCATGTGGGTGATGACCACGAGGTCGATCTGGGCCGGCTCGTAGCCGGCGGCGCGCAGCGTCTCGACCAGGTTGCCGGCGCCGGGTCGACGCTCCGGCGGATTGCCGCCATCGAACAGCACCAGCTGCTCGCCGGTGTTGACCAGCACCGGCGTGAAGGGGTTCTCGAAGCGCGTCGGCGGCAGGAAGTTGGCCTCGGCCAGCTCGTGCACGGCCGCTTCCGGCTGGTTCTCGCCGAAGATCGGGTGCGGGCCGTCGAAGGCGAGGGCGCCGTCGAGCAGGGTCGTCACCTCGAAGCCGCCGAGCTGGAAGCGATAGAAGGTCGGCCGGGCCGGGCCGTGGAGCGGTGCGGCCGCCCGCACGGCACGTCCCCCGAGCCCCAGAGCCGCTGGCGCAAGGACAGCGCCGCCGGCCAGCGCGAGCGCGCGCCGCCGGTCGATCCTGGCGTTGGTCGTCATGATCGGATCCTCCCTGGACATGGCTGCGGCACCATCGGCCGAGCGGGCGGCGCCTGGCAACTCACAGGCGCTTGAGGTGGTCGTCCGGCGCCGGCGGCGGCCGCGGCGCCAGCACCGCCAGCGCCAGCCCGAGCATCGTCCAGAACAGCACGCCGTTCCAGTTGGAGAAGAAGCTCATGCTCGGCCGCAGGGGCCAGAGGAAGATCAGGACCGTCACGCAGGCGCCGAGCCCGATCGCATAATTCGCCGCCCGTGCGGACCTCAGGCCCGGGATCAGCTCCCGCGCCCAGAGCACGATCAGAACCAGGAAGGCCGAGAAGCCGACCAGCCCGGTCTCGGCCAGCCATTCGTTGTAGAGATGATGCGGGTGGGTGTAGCAGCGGTCCTCCGGCGGGCCCAGCGGCTCGAAGTGCTGGTTGACGCAGTGACGGCGGAAGTTCTTCAGCCCGACGCCGAAGAGCGGCGCGTCCTGCCAGACCGCGAGGCCGCGCAGATAGAGCTCGCCGACCCGGCGGTCCCAGAAGTCGGTGAGATCGTGGGTGGTGTGCGCGACGATGCGCTGGGCGAGCGTCGGGCTGCCGGCGATCGTGCCGCCGATCGCGAGGCCGAGGACGAGCCCGGTGATCAGCAGCATCCGGCGCGCACCGGGGAGGAGCACGGCGAGCGCCACGAGGCCGAAGCCGAACATGACCAGCGCCGTGCGCTCGCCGGTGAGCGCGATCGCGAGCCCGAGCGCGAGGACCGCGGCGGCCGCCGGCGCCAGGACCCACCAGCCGCGCACCTGCGCCGCCCAGGCGCAGGCGAGCGCCACCAGCGGCAGGCTGACGTGGGCGAGGAAGGCGCCGACGACGGGCTCGGTGAACGGGCCGGTCAGGCGCATGCGCTGGGCCGGCCGCCCGAGCAGGTCCTGGCCGAGCGCGTACTGGATCAAGGTATCCACGGTGACGAAAGCGACCACGCCCGCGAGGCACCACAGGAAGGCACGACGGACGCGCGCCTCGATCAGCAGCCAGTGCTGGAGCGCGGCGGCGAACACCACGAAGCGGCCGAACGGCAAGGCGCGGGTATGCGACGCCCAGCTCGCCTCGGCCACGAACATGCTGATGCCGATCAGGTAGAGCCAGATGAAGAGGCCGGCGATCACCCAGGGCGTGCGCAGCCAGTGCCAGGACCGGCTCAGGGCGGAGTGGAGCAGGAACAGGCCGGCCACGATCGAGATGGCGATGTCGCCTGCGGCCTGGCCGACCACGAAGAGCACGGG
>CAZXYL010000620.1:0-6531 GCA_964644915.1 uncultured Geminicoccaceae bacterium | reverse complement strand
ACGTCCTTGAGCGTCGGGCTCATGTTGTGATTGCGCGCCGAGAGCAGCGTCAGCACGAAGTCCATGACGCAGATGTCGGTGCAGATGCCGACGCTCACCACCGCGTCCAGCCGGTGCACGTTGATCCAGTCGATCACCTTGTTGTGGTGCATGCTGTGCTTGGGCGCGGGCTCGATGCCGCCGACGAAGCCGTTGATGCAGTCCTTGCGCAGCAGCATCGCGTGCGGGCAGTCCTCGAGCCAGGCGAGCTCCGGTACGAGGTTCTCCTCGCCCGTGCCGATCTCGCAATGCGGCGGGTAGGGCGGCTCCGGCTTGCCCGGCTGATGGGTATCGAGAAAGGCGAGGATCGGGCGCTTCTCGTCGGCGAAACGCCGGGCAAGTCGGTTCGTCTCCTCGACCATCCGAACGATCTGGGTGTCGGGCGCCGGCGGCGCCAGATTGCCAGCACCCACGGTGCAAAAGCCGTTGACCTCGTCGACGATCACCAGGCCCACGCTCCGATCGCCGAGAGCGAACCCTTGGAGCTGGATCGGCAGGTGCGCGCGCAGCTCCGAAGCCAGGCCGCCGTTGCCGCTCATCCGCTCGTCCTCCCGCAAGAACCCACACCGAGCATAGGGCATCCCTGCTTCAGGAGGTATCGCGAACGCGTGTGGGGTCCAGCGCGCCGGACCCGGAGGAAGATTTCAGAACGCCGGGGGCGCCACGCCCGTGGCGAGCAGGTGGCTGCGGATCTGCTCCTTGAGCCGGGCAAGGCCGGCCTCGTCCCTGGCCTCGGCGCGGGCGACCAGCACGGCCTGGGTGTTCGACGCGCGCAGCAGCCACCAGCCCTCGTCGGTGCTCACGCGCACGCCGTCGATGCCGTTGACCTCGGCGCCGGCCGCCGCGAGCCGCGCCTTCACCTCCTCGATCACGGCGAATTTCCGCTCGTCCGGGCAGTCGAAGCGCAGCTCCGGCGTGTTGATCATGGGCGCCATGCGGTCGCGGCGCGCCGCCAGCGTCTCCTCGCTCTGCGCCAGAATGCCGAGCAGGCGGATCGCGACGTAGAGCGCGTCGTCATGGCCGTAGAAGCCGTCGGCATAGAAGATGTGCCCCGACATCTCGCCGGCGAGCGGCGCGCCCTTGTCCGCCATCACCGTCTTGATCAGCGAGTGGCCGGTCTTCCACATGAGCGGCTGCCCGCCCAGGCGCCCGATCTCGTCGAACAGGGCCTGGCTCGCCTTGACGTCGGCGATGATGATGCTCCCGGGATGGCGCGCGAGCATGTCCTGGGCCAGGATCTGCATGAGCTGGTCGCCGACCAGGATGCGCCCGTGGCCGTCGACCAGCCCGATCCGATCGCCGTCGCCATCGAAGGCGATACCCACTTCGGCGCGCCGGGCGACCACCGCCTCGATCAGATCGATCAGGTTCTCCGGCACCGTCGGGTCGGGGTGGTGGTTGGGGAAGCGGCCGTCGATCTCGGCGAACAGCAGCTCGTGCCGGCCGGGCAGGCGCGCGACCAGCGCCTGCAGCACCTCGCCCGTGGCGCCGTTGCCGGCATCCCAGACCACGTCGAGCTCGCGCCCGCCGGAAAAGTCGCGTAGCAGCCGCTCGACGTAGGCCTCGAACACCCGCTCGTCCGTGATCCGCCCTTCGGCCTGCACGAACTCGCCGGCCGCGGCGATGCGACCGAGCGCGCGGATGCGCGGACCGTACAGCGACTTCTTGCCGATCATCATCTTGAAGCCGTTGTGGCTCGGCGGGTTGTGCGAGCCCGTGACCTGGATGCCGCCGTCGGCATCGAGGTGGTGGACGGCGAAGTAGAGCATCGGCGTCGGGCCGCGACCGATGCGCAGCACCTGCATGCCGCTCTCGGCGAGCCCCTGCGCCAGGGCATCGGCCAGCTCCGGCGAGGTCAGGCGGCCGTCGTAGCCCAGGCAGACCCGAGGCCCCTTGCCTTCCGCGCGCAAGAGCGCGGCGTAGGCCCGACCGAGCGCCCGGGCATCGGCCGGGAACAGCGTCTCGCCCACGATGCCGCGCACGTCGTACTCGCGCAGAATGGTCGGATGAAAGGTGTGCCCGAAGCGGTTCCGCGCGGCGGCCATGACGGTCATCGATCCTCCGTATCGCTCCGGAACCCGGCGCTGACCGCGGGCCGGCCGATGCCGGTGTAGCTGAAGCCCGCCGCGATCATCTCGTCCGGCTCGTAGATGTTGCGCAGGTCGACCACCAGCGGGCGCCGCAGGAGGCTGCGGGCGCGCTCCAGATTGAGCGCGCGGAACACGTTCCACTCGGTCAGGATCACCACCGCATCCGCGCCCTCCATGGCGCCGTAGGCGTCCTCGCACCAGACCACGTCCGGCAGCTCGGCCGCCGCGGTCTCCATCCCGGCGGGGTCGTGCGCCCGGATCGTGGCGCCCTCCGCCTGCAGCGCCGGTACGATGACCAGGCTCGGGCTGTCACGGACGTCGTCGGTGTTGGGCTTGAAGGTGACGCCCAGGACCGCGATGGTCTGGCCGCGCACGCTGCCGCCGCAGGCCTCGATGATCTTGCGCACCATGCTGCGCTTGCGGCCCTCGTTCACCGCCACGACGCTCTCGACGATCCGCATCGGCACCCGCGCGTCCTCGGCGATGCGCAGCAGCGCGGTCGTGTCCTTGGGAAAGCAGGAGCCGCCGAAGCCCGGGCCCGGGTGCAGGAACTTGCTGCCGATCCGGCGGTCGATGCCCAGGCCTTTGGCCAGGACCTGGACGTCGGCGCCCACCCGCTCGCACAGGTCGGCCAGCTCGTTGATGAAGGTGACCTTGGTGGCGAGGAAGCTGTTGGTCGCGTACTTGATCAGCTCCGCCGTCTCCATGGAAGTGAACAGGATCGGGGTCTGAATCAGGTTGAGCGGGCGGTATATGCGGTCGAGCACCTGGCGGGCGCGCTCGGTCTCGACGCCCACGACGACCCGGTCCGGGCGCATGAAGTCCTCGATCGCCGAGCCCTCGCGCAGGAACTCGGGATTGGAGGCGACCTCGATCGAGAGATCGGGGCGCAGCGCCGAGAACAGCGTCTGGAGGCGGCGGCCGGTACCGACCGGGACCGTGGACTTGGTGACCACGACGCTGTCCTGCACCAGGCCTCTGGCGATCTCCTCGGCGGCGGCGAACAGATAGGTGAGGTCGGCGTGGCCGTCGCCGCGACGGGACGGCGTGCCGACCGCGATGAACACGGCTTCGGCCGCGCGCACGGCACTCGCGAGGTCGGTGGTGAAGGTGAGCCGGCCGGCCTCGACGCCGCGCGCCACCAGTTCGTCGAGACCGGGCTCGTAGATCGGGATCCGGCCCTGCTGCAGCGCCTCGATCTTGCGCTGGTCGTTGTCGACCGCGTTGACCTCGACGCCGAACTCGGCAAAGCAGGCGGCCGAGACGAGGCCGACGTAGCCGGTGCCGATCATCGCGATGCTCATAATCGTGGCCCTCGGGTAAAGTGCTCGGCGCTTTTGTGTTTCCCGCGCGGCGCCTCAACGATAGCGCTGCAGCACCGCGCGCATTTCGGAGCTGAGATCGTCCCGCGCCAGCGCGCAGGCGACGATCGCCTCCAGATAACCGAGCTTGTCGCCGCAATCAAATCGCCGGCCGGCAAAGCGCAGGCCGTGGAAGGGCCGTCGGCCGATCATCGCCGCCATGGCATCGGTGAGCTGGATCTCGCCGCCGGCCCCGGCCTCGGTCCGCCCGAGGTGATCGAACACCTCGGGCAGCAGGATATAGCGGCCGATCACGCCGAGGCGCGAGGGCGCCCGCTCCGGCGCCGGCTTCTCGACCAGGCCCCGCACGGCCACCAGCCGGCCGTCGTCCTCGCCCGGATCGAGCACGCCGTAGCGCGAGGTGTGCTCGGCCGCCACCTCCTCGACCGCGACGATATTGCCTCGGGTCTCGGCGTGCGCGTCCACCATCTGCTTGAGGCAGGGCACGTCGCCGAGGATCAGATCGTCGCACAGGATGACCGCGAATGGCTCGTCGCCCACCAGATGGCGCGCGCACCATACCGCGTGCCCGAGCCCGATCGGCTCCTGCTGGCGGGTGTAGGCGACCTCGCCCGGCTGCGGCATCCAGGAGGTCACGGCGTCGAGCTCGGCCGGCTTGTCCTTCCGGCGCAGCGCGTCCTCGAGCTCGACGGCGCGATCGAAGTGGTCCTCGAGCAGGGTCTTGCCGCGGCTGGTGACGAACACGCACCGCTCGACGCCGGCGGCGCGCGCCTCCTCGAAGGCGTACTGGATGATCGGCTTGTCGACCACCGGCAGCATCTCCTTCGGCAGTGCCTTGGTGGCCGGCAGCATCCGGGTGCCGAACCCGGCGACGGGGAAAACCACGGTACGGATCACGGACATGGGCTCTTCGCTCGATCGAGAGACACTGGCGCAAGAACGCGCGGCTCCTCCTGTCGCTCCTCTGCGCCCGGACCGCGCCCCGTCGATCGCGTCGCGCCGGCATTGTCATAGCCGCGGAACGCTTACCGATTCAACACCCGCACAAAAGATAGCCCGCCAGGGGACCCGGGCGGGCTACGGTTGGGATCGAGATCGTGCAACGACGAGACGCTACATATGGCCTCAGCCCCTGTCAAGGTTACAATATGCTGAGGGAACGCAGGCTGCGCGGCTTGGCCGCACCTCGGGCGCGGCCGGGCCTCGCGCGCTCGAGCGGACGGCGGCGCGATCAGCCCGGCGGCGTGGGGCCGTCGTGCGCGGCGGTGCGCAGCGAATCCCCGTCGCGGAACGCCCGACAGGCCACCACCAGCTGCCGCTCGATGCAGCTCTGCTTGGCGACGATGGTGCTCAGCGGCACCAGGGCGAGGCCCCGTTTCTCCAGCGTGGGCAGCCAGTGGCGCAGCGCCTCGATGGTCGCATCGTGCGGGTGCCCGATCGCGACCGCCATGCCCCGCTCGCGCGCGATCCGCTCGACCAGGGCGAGCTGCCGTTCCACCTGCTCGCGGCTCTCGCGCGAGAAGATGGTGTCGATGAACACGTCACGCCGGGTGGACGGTACGCCGAAGCGCCGTGCCTGCGGCGTGCCCACGGAGCGCGCCGTGGTCATCGAATCGAGGAACAGGAGGTCCCGCTTGCGCAGCTCCGCCATCACGATCGCCATGCGCTCCGGATCGGCGGTGAGCCGGGAACCCATGTGGTTGTTCATGCCGACGTAGCCGGGGAAGCTGTCGAAGTTGTCGAGCAGCCGCTGCCTGAACTCCTCCGGGCTGGAGGAGGTCAGCAGCGCGTTCGGCCCCGGCCAGTCCTGGCCCATCGGCTCCATCGGCATGTGCAGCAGGAGCTCGTGGCCGGCCGCGCGCGCCGCCCGGGTCTGGCGCTCCAGCTCGCCGGCGTAGGGCAGGAAGGCGACCGTGAGTGGCCCCTCGAACTGGTTGATGGCGGCCGTGTTGCGGCGGTTCAGCCCGAGATCGTCGATCACCACCGCGATCATCGGCCGCTTGTGCGCGACCGGCGGCACCGCGGCATGGCGCAGCCAGTTCGGCACGCCGTCGCTCGGACCGGGCCGCGGCACCACCAGGGCGGCGAGCTGGCGCTCGTCGGGCGCGGCTTCCTTCGCCAGCGGGACCGCATCCTCCGGCCCGATCGAGAGCGTCACCCCCTCCTCGATCGGGAAGTCCAGGCTGCCGTCGTGGTCGGGCGTGGGCGCCGGCTCCGGCAGCCGCACGGCGAGTTCCTCCGCCGAGGGCAGGGCGGCGAGCTCCGGCGGCCCGATGTCGGGCATGGTGTCGGCGACGCGGGCCAGTCGCGGCAGCAGCATGGGCCCGCTCGGCTGGCCGAAGCTCCCTACCAGATTCCGCTTGGCCGAGATCGAGACGCTGGCCTGGGCCGCCGAGATGAAGCTGCTGTCAAAGCCGCCGCGCTCGGCCTCGGCGTCTTCGCCGGGTGCGCCCGCCGCGGCGAGGCTCTGCTCCCAGCGCACCCGGTGGTCGATCCCGACGCCATCCGGGGCGGGCCAGAGCAGCCACAGGCCGAGCCCCAGCGCCCCGATGCCGAGACAACCCTCGGCGGCGCTGAAACGGTGCTCGAACAAGCTGCGCCGCAGCCGCTTCGACCACGACCTGCTGCGTCGGCGTCGCGAAGCCATCGGGTTCGAGGTTCCCCCAAGCCATACTGGGCGATCCGTTCGCCCGCGCTCATTGTCAACGCCGTAGACCGGCTTTAGAGCTCACCCTTATCGATGAGATTTTCGCCGGCCTCAACCACAATTTTAGGCTCTTAAAGCAACCTTACCAACCTTCACGCGATCGGACGGGCTCATCGCCTACCCGCACAAGTCTAGACGATAAAGCGAAGTTTACCAGTTGTTCCAGCGGACAACAAGGCGGCGGACGCGATTCCCGCCCGGCTGTTGCATTCGAGTACCGCCGGCCCGGCGCGGGCACATGGAAGAGAAACGGCCCGAGCACGACCGCAAATCGCGTCGACGGCCACTACCGGCCTTCAACTTGTTCGTTGCACCTG
Organism: uncultured Geminicoccaceae bacterium; assembly: GCA_964644915.1. Classification (GTDB taxonomy): domain Bacteria; phylum Pseudomonadota; class Alphaproteobacteria; order Geminicoccales; family Geminicoccaceae; genus CAZXYL01. The sequence goes on along the minus strand of CAZXYL010000620.1, from coordinate 56 downwards.
CCCGACCACATCAACGCAGGATTGTCCGTTATACCTGCTCGACCGGATCAAGGCGT
>CAZXYL010000619.1:0-1778 GCA_964644915.1 uncultured Geminicoccaceae bacterium | reverse complement strand
GCCGTGCTCGATGGTCTGATAGTAGCGGTCGAGCTCGCCGCGGCGCGCCACCAGCTTGGCGACCGCATCCGGGATGCCGAAGCCGTAGTTGATCACGGCGCCTTCGAACAGCTCTTCCGCCGCCCGGCGCGCGATCGCCTGACGCACCGTGAACGGCGGGGCGGGCTCGACCGGCTCCGGGCCGAAGCGCTCGCCGGACATCGTGGGGTCGTAGGCGATCTCGTAGGTCATGGACTGGGCGGGGTCGACCACGACCGCGTCCACGATGGCGCCCGGCACGCGCACCGAGCGCGCCGGCAGGGTGCCCGTGTTCACGGCCGTGCGCACCTGAGCGATCACCTTGCCGCCGCAGTTGTGCGCCGCGGCGGCCACGGCGTAGATCTCGAGGTTCGCCGGCTCCTGATCGAGGCTGATGTTGCCGTGGGCATCGCCGAAGGAGCCGCGGATCAGGGCGATGTCGACCGGGAACGGCTTGTAGCGCAGCAGCTCCCGGCCGTCGATCTCGACCAGCTCGACCAGATCCTCTTTGGCGCTCCGGTTGAGCCTGCCGCCGTCCCGGCGCGGGTCGACGAAGGTGCCGAGACCCACGTGCGTGAACAGGCCGGGGCGCTTGGCCGCGATCTCGCGATACAGCTGCATCACGCAGCCGCCGGGCAGGACGTAGGCCTCGATCTTCTCGTCGCGCGCCAGCTCCTGCATGCGCGGCGACCAGACCCAGTGGCCGCCGATGACGCAGCGCACCATGCCCTCGTGCGCGAAGCAGTTCATGCCGCGCGTCCTGCGATCGCCGATGCCGAGCGAGTGCACCACGGTGAGCCCGCGCGGATGGCCGGTCTCGAGGAAGCGTCTTTCCAGTGCCGCGAACAGGCAGGACGCCTCGACCAGCCCGCCGCCGCCGCCGACGAGACCCACCGTGGCGTCGTCAGGGACCAGGGCGACCGCATCCTCGGCCGAGGTGAACTTGTCGATGGTCATGGTCCGAGCGGGTCGATCAGCTCCGCCCCGCGCTTCAGGACGCCGCGGGCGACGACCTGCCGGTGGATCTCGGACGTGCCGTCGTAGATGCGGAAGATGCGGGCGTCGCGATAGAGCCGCTCGACCGGCAGGTCCTTGCTGTAGCCCATGCCGCCGAAGAGCTGGACCGCGCGGTCGGCGACGCGCCCGAGCGCCTCGGCCGCGTGGACCTTGACCATGGAGATGCGCTCGCGCGCGTCGCGGCCCTGGTCGAGCTCCCAGGCGGCGCGCAGGACGAGCAGCCGTGCGGTCTCGATGTCGATCGCGCTGTCGGCCAGCATCTGCTGCACCAGCTGGAACTCGCCGATCGGCTGCCCGAACTGGCGACGCTCGCGGGCGTGCTCGCTCATGAGCCCGAACAGGCGGCTCGCCTTGCCCACCGCCCGCGCGCCGATGTGGGCGAGCCGGATGCGGCCGAGGGTCTCGTAGATCAGACGCAGACCATGACCCACGGGGCCGAGCACATGCTCCGGCCCGAGCCGGACGCCGTCGAAGAACAGCTCGACGTGGCTGGTGCCGCGCAGGCCCATCATCGGCTGGTCGCGCCCGATAGTGAAGCCGGCCGTGCCCTTGTCGACCAGGAGCAGCGAGATCCCCCGCGCGCCGGCGTCCGGATCGGTGATGGCGGTGACCACGAAGAAGTCGGAAATGTGGCCGTCGCTGATGAAGTGCTTGTGCCCGCTCAGGCGCCAGCCGGCACCGTCGCGGGTGGCGCGCGTCCTGATCCCCGCGGCATCGGAACCGGCGCCGGGCTCGGTGAGCGC
>CAZXYL010000618.1:0-2183 GCA_964644915.1 uncultured Geminicoccaceae bacterium | reverse complement strand
GGGCGGCGGTCGTGGGCCGCGGTCCCGAGGGCGTTGGTGGCCTGGAAGCGCTCGCTCCAGTTCATGCCGACCCGGATGATGTTGCGGGCGCGGGCGAGCGGCTTGAAGCTCTCCTCGCAGCGCGCGTGCAGCACCACGCCGCACGGGCTGCCGAGGGTGAGCGCGAACTGCGAGCGAGGAGATGTTCATGCGGATCTTCCAGGATCTGCGGGACAAGAGAGTGATCCCCTGACCGCCTATCGTTGCGCTACGGATGTGACGTGCCAGATGTCCCGGACCACCAAAGCGCCGACGCCGTCCTTGGACGCCCGCCGCTTTGGATCACAAGGACTTGAGGCGGTGAGGAGGGAGTGGCACGGCGATTGCCGCGCATGAGACAAAGGTGCCGCTTCAGGGAGCGGCCATCAGCTCAGGGAGAACCACCCCGATGAAGCCCATCTTGCTGCACGACCCTTGCTTCGGACCCGATCTCGTCGACGGCCCCGCTGCGCCGTCCTGAGAGTGGTTCATGGCGGCGCATCTCCATCGCCGGCGGGGGCGGCGATCGCGATCAGCGACGAGGATCTCGAGTTGGTAGCGACCGGATCGAGCGTCCTCTTGGCGGTCGAGGACCTCAGGGTGCACTTCCCGACCGACCACGGCGTGGTGCGCGCGGTCGAGGGCGTGACCTTCAGCATCCGCGAGGGCGAGACGCTGGCGGTGGTCGGCGAATCGGGCTCCGGCAAGTCGGTCACCAGCCTCGCCATCATGGGGCTCCTGCCGCGCGGCCGTGCGACCATCCCCGCAGGCACGGTCCGCTTCGAAGGCCAGAGCCTGCTCGATCTGCCCGAGCACGAGCGGCGCCGCCTGCGCGGCAATCGCATGACGATGATCTTCCAGGAGCCGATGACCAGCCTCAACCCGGTCTACGCCATCGGCTGGCAGATCGCCGAGGTCATGGTCGCGCATAAAGGGATCGGCTGGCACCGGGCGAAGGCGCGGGCGGTCGAGCTGCTCGATCTGGTCGGCATCCCGGAGCCGGCGGCGCGAGCCAGGTCCTACCCGCACCAGCTCTCGGGCGGGATGCGCCAGCGGGCGATGATCGCCATGGCGCTCGCGTGCGATCCCAAGCTCCTGATCGCCGACGAGCCGACCACCGCGCTCGACGTCACCATCCAGGCGCAGATCCTCGATCTGATGCGGCGGCTGCAGGCCGAGACCGGCATGGCCATCCTGTTCATCACTCACGACCTCGCCGTGGTGGCCGAGATGGCCGATCAGGTGGTGGTGATGTACGCCGGGCGCGCGGTCGAGCAGGCCGACGTCATCAGCATCTTCGAGGCGCCGCTGATGCCCTACACGGTGGGCCTCCTGCGCTCGATCCCGCATTGGGACCACGGCGGCACCAAAAGCCGGCGGCTCCAGGTCATTCCGGGCAATGTGCCCAACCCGCTCGCCCTGCCCGGCGGCTGCGACTTCCACCCGCGCTGCCCGCATCAGCGGCCGGTTTGCAGCGCCGCCATCCCACGGCTCGAGGACAGCGGCGGCGGCCACATGGTGCGCTGCGCGCGCTGGCGCGAGCTGCGCGGAGCGGCGCCGGAGCTGCGGGTCGGTGCGGGGGCGCTGCGATGACCCTGGCCGCGGTCCCGGCGACGCCCCCGGTCGCCTCCGGCGAGCTCCTGCAGGTCCAGGGCCTGCGCAAGCACTTCCCGCTCGGCCGCGACCTCCTGGCGTTCCGGCGCCAGGTCGTGCGCGCGGTCGAGGACGTGAGCTTCGACATGCGGCCGGGCCAGATCGTGGGCCTGGTCGGCGAGTCCGGCTCGGGCAAGACCACGGTCGGGCGGATGATCGTGCGCCTGATCGAGCCCACGGCCGGCAAGGTCCTGTTCCGCGGCCACGACATCGCCTCGGCGCGCGGGCGGGAACTGACGCGGCTGCGGCGCTCGGTGCAGATGGTCTTCCAGGACCCGTTCGGCAGCCTCAACCCGCGCATGACCGTGGATGCGATCGTGGGCGAGGGGGTCGACCTGCACGGCCTCTACTTCGGCGCCGAGCGCAAGGAGCGGGTCGCCGATCTCCTGCGCCGGGTCGGCCTCCTGCCCGAGCACGGGCGGCGCCATCCGCACGAGTTCTCGGGCGGCCAGCGGCAGCGGATCGGGATCGCGCGCGCGCTCGCCGTGGAGCCCGAGCTGATCGTCGCCGAC
>CAZXYL010000617.1:0-3057 GCA_964644915.1 uncultured Geminicoccaceae bacterium | reverse complement strand
AAGAAGCCGGCATCTCGCTCAGCTCGGTACAGCGGATCTGGGCCGAGCACGACCTCCAGCCGGACCGAATGCGCACGTTCAAGCGCTCGAACGACCCGGCGTTCGCCGAGAAGCTGCGGGCGATCGTCGGGCTGGACGTCGATCCGCCCGCCCACAGCCTGGTCCTCTCGCTCGACGAGAGCGAGGCGGGGTGGGACGCGCCGAGCCAGATCCAGGCGCTCGATCGCACCCAGCCCGGCCTGCCTTTGAAGCCCGGCAAGGCCGGCACCTGGACGCACGACTACAGGCGCCACGGCACGACCACCCTGTTCGCCGCGCTCAACGTGTGTTGATGCCGGAGTGATCTTCCCCAGAAGTGCCGTTTGAATTTTCCCCAGGCTCGTGGTGAGGGCCGACCTCCCGGGGCGAGCCCCGGGAGGTCGGGCGGCGAACCGATCATCGATGGTGTCCCCTGTAGATGCCAAGCGAAAAAGTCCCAAAAGAGCCGACTGAAAATGTCCCACTTTATGGTGCCGGAGCTCAGCCGGCCTGGTGATCTGAGACTCTGTGTTTCGGCGGGCGTCCGCGGTGTCTGGGTGGCGGTGGCGGCGTGATGGGCGCGTTGGTGCGGGCATGCTCGGGGATGAGATCGGCATGCTGGCGCAGGCGGTAGCTGGCGCCTTCGATCTGGACCACGACGGCATGGTGGAGCAGCCGGTCGAGCAGGGCGGTGGCGACGACCGGGTCGCCGAAGAGGTCGCCCCATTCGGCGAAGCCGCGGTTCGAGGTGAGGATCATGGCGCCCTTCTCGTAGCGGGCGTTGACCAGTTGGAAGAAGAGGTTGGCGCCGCCGGTGGTGATCGGCAGGTAGCCGATCTCGTCGATGATCAAAAGCGCGGCGCGGCTGTGGAAGCGGATCTTGTCGGCCAGGCGGCCCTCGCGCTCGGCCCGGGTCAGGGCCTCGATGAGCTCGGCGAGGGAGCAGCGGTAGACGCTCTTGCCGGCCTTGACGGCGGCGACGCCGAGTGCTGTCGCGAGATGGCTTTTGCCGGTGCCGGGCGGGCCCAGAAAATGAACCACCTCGGCGCGCTTGACGAAGTCGAGCTGGGCGAGGGCCATGATGCGGCCGCGATCGAGGGACGGCTGGAAGCTGAAGTCGAAGCCCTCGAGCGTCTTGGGCGGGGTCAGCCTGGCGGTCGCCATGGCGACGCCGATCCGGCGGCTTTCGCGGATAGTCAGCTCTTCGGCCAACAGCGTGTCGATGGCCTCGAGGGCAGAGATCTCGCCCTTCTCGATCCGTTGCACCGTATGGCCGAGCGCTTCGAGCGCGCGCGGCATGCGCAGGCCGACCAGATGGGCGGCGATGCGATCCAGGATCTCGGTCATCGCACGGCCTCGCTCGCGAGACGCTGCGCGACGGCGTCGTAGAATGCCAGGGGCCGCTGGGCGATGCCGCGGTCCGGACCGGGATCGATCTCGACCGCCTGCTGTCTTGGCGGCGCTTGGCGATGGCTGGGATCGAGCCGGCTTTGATGCTTGCCTTGCAGGACGGGATGGCAGGCGATCCGCTGCCCGGTCTCGAAGATCCGGATCTCCTTGGGGTAGATCTGGACCTCGACCGTCCGGCGCCTGGTGCTGTCCGGGACGCTGTAGAGATTGCCGTCGACGGAGACCATGCCGTCCCGGCTGATCCGGCGCTCGACGGTGATCGCGGCGCTGTAGGGGATCGCCGGCAGGACCTGCAGCTGCTCCTCGGCGAAGGCCTCGACCACGATCCGCCGGGTGGTGGCGTGGCACCGCGGGTTGGCGATCTCGACCAGCCACACATCGAACTGAGCGTTCAGATCATCGAGGTTGCGAAAGCTGCGGGCCAGGAAGAAGTCCTGGCGCACGTATCGGTAGGGCCGCTCGACTTTGCCTTTGGTCTTGGCCCGATAGGGCCGGCAGGCCCGCGGCTGATAGCCATAGTGGCGCGCAAGCGCGACCAGCGAGGGATTGTAGACCACAAGATCGTCCACGTCGGTGCCGACGACCGCAGTCTTCATGCGATCATAGAGGATCTCCTTCGGCACACCGCCCTGATCATCAAACGCATCGATATGACAGCGCAGCACGGTCGCGAGCTTCTGGTTCGGACAGAACCGGCCCCAGAGGAAGCGGCTGTAGCCGAGCACCATGGTGAACAGCCAGACGATCTGCGTCACGCCGGGCGCGTCCGTGAATGCGACCTCGAAATAGGCGAAGTCGACCTGGGCCTGCTGGCCAGGAGGCGTCTCGTAGCGCCGCTCGTAGAGCTGGACCGAGGGCGGCCGGACTTCGCGCAGACAGGCGGTGACCGCCGAATAGCCGCCGCGGTAGCCCTGCTCCTTGATCTCGCGGAAGAGGCGCTTGGCCGACAGATCCGGCCAGGCCGTCACCCGGTCGCGCAGATGGGCCTCGAACGCCTCGACCAGCCGTGGCTTTTGCGGCCTTGGTCCGTAGGCCGGGGCTTCGAGCCCCTGCTGCAATCGGCGCGTCACCGTGCGCCGGCTGATGCCAAGCTGCCGGGCGATCGCCGTGTTCGAAAGGCCCTGCTTCTTCAAGTCGTGAATCATGACGACATCTCTCAGCGAAATCACCCGCATCTCCCGGACCTTTGCCGTGGAGACTACGGGTGGATTTTGGCCTCCGCTGGCACCCAGGGGCATGCCCCCGGGTGCCAGCGTCAGCGCTCAGGCTGAGACATTTTCGTTTGGCACAAATGGGACAGATTCAGTTAGCAGCGACAGTGCGCGAAGCGCACGTGCAGCAGCTCGTCGGCCGCGGCCTCGATCGCAGCGCGTTGCCGGACCAAACTGCGCGCCTCGGCCAGGACCAGGCGGAACATCGCGATCGCTGGTGCATCGAGGGGAACCGGCAGGCCGATCGAGCTCTGCGCCGTGGCGTAGATAGCGGCCAGCAGCCGTTCCTTCGAGACCTTGCGCCCGACGACCTCCCAGGCCGCGGCGATGAAGGCGTCCCGGTCGAGCGCCGTGTTGCTCGCAGGCGTCGGGAATAGTTCCAGGAAGGCGAAGAACCACTCCGCCCTGCTGTTGTTCT
>CAZXYL010000616.1:0-2945 GCA_964644915.1 uncultured Geminicoccaceae bacterium | reverse complement strand
AGCCGATCGGGCGGCTGTTCGCGAGCTTCGACAAGACCGCGATCGCGGCCGCCTCGATCGCCCAGGTTCACTTTGCCGTGACCGTCGAAGGCGACGAGGTCGCGGTCAAGGTGCTGCGTCCCGGGATCGAGCGCGCGTTCGGGCGCGACCTCGACTTCTTCGCCTGGATGGCCGCCTGGATCGAACGGCTGCAGCCCGGCTTCCGGCGGCTCCGGCCGATCGCGGTGGTCGAGACCTTCGCCGCCATCACCCGCACCGAGATGGATCTGCGGATGGAGGCGGCCGCGGCTTCCGAGCTGGCGGAGAATTGTGCGGGCGATCCGGGCTTCCGTGTGCCCCGCGTCGACTGGCAGCGCACGGCGCGCCGCGTGCTGACCCTGGAGCGGGTCAGCGGCATCGCCTCGGACGAGCGCGACACCCTGATCGCCGCCGGCTTCGATCCGGACCAGATCCTCGCCACCGCGGCGCAGATCTTCTTCAAGCAGGTGTTCCGGGACGGCTTCTTCCATGCCGACATGCATCCCGGCAACATCTTCATCGACGCCGAGGGCGATCTGGTGCCGGTCGACTTCGGCATCATGGGCCGGCTCGACCGGCCGACCCGGCGCTTCCTCGGCGAGATGCTGCTCGGGTTTCTGACCGCGGATTACCAGCGCGTGGCCGACGTCCACTTCAACGCCGGCTACGTGCCGGCCGACCAGGACAAGGGCGCGTTCATGCAGGCGTGCCGGGCGATCGCGGAGCCGATCCGCGACCGCCCCCTGGCCGAGATCTCGGTCGGCCGGCTGCTCGGGCAGCTGTTCGAGATCACCGAGGCCTTCGAGATGGAGACCCAGCCCCAGCTGCTCCTGCTGCAGAAGACCATGGTCATGGCCGAGGGCGTGGGCCGGGCGTTGAACCCGTCGCTCAACATGTGGCAGCTCGCGCAGCCGCTGGTCGAGGACTGGATGACCGCCAATCTGGGCCCGCAGGCGCAGCTGCGCGACGCCATGGAGGAAGGGCTCGAGGCCGCCCGGCGCCTGCCCCAGATGGTCGAGAACGCCGAGCAGCTGCTGCAGGCGGCGGTCGAGGGCGGCGTCAAGCTCCACCCGTCCTCGGTCGCCGCGCTCAACCACCGGCAGCCCGGCCGCAGTGAGCGTCTGCCGTGGGTGCTCTGTCTGCTCCTCGCCGGCATCCTGCTGATCGTTGTGCTCAGTTAGGCGCGCGCGCCACTTGCCAGCGCCCGCCGCCGGCCCAATTGACATCTGGCAACAGTGGTGATGCATGAATGGTGACGGCCAGCGAGCGCCGTGTCCTGCTCATCATCGCGGGTGGCGTGGCCGCCTACAAGAGCCTGGAGGTCATCCGCCGGCTACGTGAGCGCGACGCGCAGGTGCGCTGCATCCTGACCGCCGGTGGCGCCCGCTTCGTCACCCCGCTCGCGGTCGGCAGCCTCACCGGCGAGAAGGTCTACACCAAGCTGTTCTCGCTGACCGACGAGGCCGAGATGGGCCACATCCGGCTCTCACGCGAGGCGGATCTCGTGGTCGTGGCGCCGGCGACCGCCAACCTGATGGCGAAGATGGTCAACGGCCTCGCCGACGATCTGGCCTCGACCGCGCTGCTCGCCACCGACAAGCCGGTCCTGATCGCGCCCGCGATGAACCCGCAGATGTGGGCGCACCCCGCGACCGAGCGCAACGTGGCGCGCTTGCGCGCGGACGGCGTGCACGTGGTCGGGCCGAATCCGGGCGACATGGCGTGCGGCGAGGTCGGGCTCGGGCGCATGGCGGAGCCGCACGAGATCATCGCCGCGATCGATCGCCTGCTCGCACCCGCGGCGCGACCGCTCGAGGGTCGCCGCGCCCTGGTCACGAGCGGCCCCACGGTCGAGGCGATCGACCCGGTACGCTTCATCGCCAATCGCTCGTCGGGCAAGCAGGGACATGCCATCGCCCGGGCGCTGGCGGACGCGGGGGCCGAGGTCACGCTCGTGAGCGGGCCGGTATCGGAGCCGGACCCTCCGGGCGTGGAGGTGGTCCAGGTCGAATCCGCCCTGGAGATGCTGGACGCGGCGCGGGCCGCCCTGCCCGTCGACGTCGCGGTCTGCGCTGCCGCCGTCTCGGACTGGCGCCCCGCGATGCCGCATGCGCAGAAGGTGAAGAAGGCCGCCGCCGCCGCGCCGCCGACCCTGACACTGACCGAAAACCCCGACATCTTGCGCACCCTGGCCGAGCCCGGGCCGTTGCGCCCGGCGCTGGTGATCGGCTTCGCCGCCGAAACCGAGGACGTCACCCTGAACGCGCGGCGCAAGCTGGCCGCCAAGGGCTGCGACTGGATTCTCGCAAATGACGTGTCGGTGGAACGAGGGACCTTCGGGGGCGTTCATAACGCTGTACAACTGATCCGGAGCAACGCCGAGCCGGAGCCGTGGCCCAGGTTGACCAAGACAGAGGTGGCGTCTCGGTTGGCCGCGCGCATCGCCGAGCATCTGAGCGGCAAAGCGGCGGCCGCGGCCTGAGCCGGCTGATGGCGGACACCCGCGTCGGCGAGGGGTCGGGGTCAGGGGACCGAGCGAAGCGGGACGTGGTCATGCTGAGGCCATCGAAAAAGCTGATTCTGGCGCTCGAGGCGGTCACCGACATCGCCTTTCACGGCGGCGCCGAACCGGTGCAGAGCCAGGATATCGCCCGCCGCCTGAACCTGCCGCGGCGCTATCTGGAGCAGGTGATGCAGCAGCTGGTGCGGGCGGGCATCCTGCGCGGTGTGCGGGGACCGCGCGGCGGCTACCGGCTGGCGCGCGAGCGGCGCAAGGTGAGCGTGGCGGACGTGGTCCGGGTGGTGCGCGGTATCGAGGAGCCCCCGAGCCAGGGCGAGCTGGGCTCGTCCTCCGAGCTGGGCCGCAGAGTGGTAGGGCCGTTTTGGGCGCGCACCGAGCATGAGCTGATGGAGCGTCTGGAGCGGGT
>CAZXYL010000615.1:0-2433 GCA_964644915.1 uncultured Geminicoccaceae bacterium | reverse complement strand
GCGAGCGTCCTTTGCGCCACTCTGCCCTGGCCGTCGGTGGTGCGCTCCAGGCGGTCGTCGTGCATCAGGATCGGCACGCCGTCCGCGGAAAGCTTGACGTCGAACTCGACCCATGTGGCGCCCTCATCGTACGCCTTGCGGATCGAGGCGAGCGTGTTCTCCGGCGCCGAGGCGGCGGCACCCCGGTGCCCGATGACCTGCGGCAGCCCCAGCGCATGGATGGGCTCCAAAGCGACCTCGATCGCGCGTTCCGTGCTCACCCCCGGGTCTCCCGCGGCAGTTACCGATCCGACCGTGTCTTGCATATCACACCGGCGCCGGCCAGATCGGGGCAACCCCCTTTTGCCTTGATCTGCCCGCAATCAGGCTTGCGCCAGGCGCCCTCGCGAGGGATCATCGGAAACATCGAATAACGTCACGAGCGCGGTCCCAGGTTTCGCCCGATCACCACACGCGATCATGATCCCGTACCGGCATTGTTCGCCTGCCCTCCGGCACGCCCGACGTGCGCCTTCGCGGGCCGCCGTGCTCGCTAGCGCGTTGGAAACCTCGCCCGGCGTATCTACTTTGTGGGCAAAGCCTGGCGCGGACGGTCCGCGGTCGAGGAGGAGTCGCGGTGAGGCCCACCGACATCACCCGGCCTGAATACTTCCACAAAGTCGTCGACTGCCAATGGGCGTGTCCGGCCCATACTCCCGTCCCTGAGTACATCCGGTTGATCGCGGCGGGGCGCTACACCGACGCCTACATGGTCAACTGGCACTCCAACGTCTTCCCCGGGATCCTCGGGCGCACCTGCGATCGGCCATGCGAGCCCGCCTGCCGGCGCGGCCGGATCGAGAAGGAGCCGGTCGCGATCTGCCGCCTCAAGCGGGTCGCGGCCGACAACAAGGACCAGGTGCGTCACCTGATGCCGGTGGCGCCCGTCGAGAAGAACGGTTTCCGGATCGCCTGCGTCGGTGCCGGCCCCGCCTCGCTCACCGTCGCGCGCGACCTGATGCCGCAGGGCTACGAGGTCACAATCTACGACCGGGACCCGCGTGCCGGCGGCATGATCAGGAGCCAGATCCCGAAGTTCCGCCTGCCCGAGGAGGTCATCGACGAGGAGGTCGGCTACATCCTCGACCTCGGCGTCGAGGCGCGCTTCGGCGAGCCGGTCGAGAGCCTCGCCGCCCTCCTCGAGGAGGGTTATGACGCCGTCTTCGTGGGCTCGGGCGCGCCGCGGGGGCGGGATCTCGACGTCCCGGGGCGCCGGGAGGCCGCCGCCCACATCCACATCGGCATCGACTGGCTGGCGAATGTCGCCTTCGGGCACGTGCACCGGATCGGCCGGCGCGTGGTCGTGCTCGGCGGCGGCAATACGGCGATGGACTGCTGCCGGTCCTCCAGGCGCCTGGGCGGCGAGGACGTGCGCGTGGTCGTGCGCAGCGGCTTCGAGGAGATGAAGGCGTCGCCTTGGGAGAAGGAGGACGCCATGGAGGAGGGCATCCCCATCCTCAACTACCTCGTGCCGAAGGCGTTCACGCACGATCGCGGCCGCCTGACCGGGGTCCTGTTCGAGAAGGTCGAGCCCAAGTACGACGACAACGGCCGGCGGCATCTGGTGCCGACCGGCGAGCCCGACGTGCACATCGAGTGCGACGACGTGCTGGTCGCGATCGGCCAGGAGAACGCCTTCCCCTGGATCGAGCGCGACATCGGCCTGGAGTTCGGCAAGTGGGGCATGCCGGTGGTCGACGAGATCACCATGCGCTCGACCCACCCCAAGGTGTTCTTCGGCGGCGATGCCGCCTTCGGCCCCAAGAACATCATCTGGGCCGTCGCCCACGGCCACGACGCCGCGATCTCGATCGATAAGCTCTGCCACGGCGAGGACATTCGCAAACGCCCGCCGCCGCACGTGAATCTCGCCAGCCAGAAGATGGGGATTCACGAGTGGAGCTATGACAACGACATCTCGCTCGACCCCCGCTACCGGGTGCCGTGGCGCGACCAGACGCTGACGCTCTCGAACATCAAGGTCGAGGTCGAGCTCGGCTTCGACCAGCGTCTCGGCTATCTCGAGGCCGAGCGCTGCCTGAACTGCGACGTGCAGACGGTCTTCTCGCGCGACCTGTGCATCGAGTGCGACGCCTGCGTCGACATCTGCCCCGTGGATTGCATCACCTTCACCGAGAACGGCCCCGAGGAGGATCTCCGCCAGCGCCTGAGCGCGCCGGCCGACAATCTGACCCAGGACCTCTACCTCTCGGGCGCGCTCAAGACCGGGCGCATCATGGTCAAGGACGAGGACGTCTGCCTGCACTGTGGACTCTGCGCCGAGCGATGTCCCACGGGTGCCTGGGATATGCAGAAGTTCCTTCTGGAGATGGCACAGGCCGGGCCGGCATGTCGAAGCCGCTGAACAAGACCAACGATTTCGTCGTCAAGTTC
>CAZXYL010000614.1:0-2061 GCA_964644915.1 uncultured Geminicoccaceae bacterium | reverse complement strand
TCCTCGTGCTGGGCGACCACGGTGTCGGCGATGCGCTCCGGCACCGGGTTGAGGTGGTCGTAGCGCCATTCGAAGAAGGCCGTGCCCTGGGTGAGCGAACGCAGGCTCACGACCAGGTCGTGGATCTCCGCCTGGGGAAGGTGCACCGAGACCCGGTCCCAGCCGCTCCAGCCGTCCTTGGCGTCGTAGCCCAGGATCTGGCCGCGCTTTTGCGTCACCAGCTGCAGAATCTTCGAGGTGTACTCATTCGGCACCGAGATCTCGACCGCGAGGATCGGCTCGAGGAGGACCGGATCGCACTTGGGCATGCCCTCGCGCAGCGCCAGGGCGGTCGCCATTCGAAAGGCGATCTCCGAGCTGTCGACGCTGTGGAACTGGCCGTCGAACAGGGTGACGCCGACGTCGACCACGGGGAAGCCGAGCGGGCCCTTGCGCAGGTAGTCCTTGGCCCCGGCCTCGACCGCCGGAATGAACTGGCGCGGCACGGCACCCCCCACGACCTTGTCGATGAACTGGAAGCCCTCGCCGCGCGATAGGGGGTTGATCTCGATCTTGACGTCGCCGAACTGGCCGTGCCCCCCGCTCTGCTTCTTGTGCCGGCCGTGGCTCTGCGTGCCCTTGCGGATGGTCTCGCGATAGGGGGTCTGCGGCAGGCGGCCGACCACGGCGATGTTGTACTTCGAGCGCAGCCGGTCGATCGCGACCCGCAGGTGCATCTCCCCCTGGCCCCAGAGCAGCGACTGCTGCAGCTCCGGGTCCTGCTCGAAGCGCAGGCTCGGATCCTCGTCGACGAGCTTGGCGAGCGCGGCCGAGAGCTTGACCTCGTCGTTGCGGTTCTCGGCTGTGATCGAGAAGGCGTACATCGGCGCCAGGGGCTCGGGTGCCACGAGGCCCTGCGGCACCGTGGCCGTGCCGGTGGTGAGCACCTGACCCGCCTTGGCCTCGTCGAGCCGGCCGAGCCCGACCACCTCGCCGGGGCCGGCGCCACCCGAGTTCTGGTGCTGCGCCCCGAACATGCGATAGACCCCGCCCACGCGCATGCCGCCGAGCTGGGTGCCGTCCTTGACCTCGCCCGCCCAGACGCGGGCGAGTGAGAGCTTGCCCGAATGCGGCAGATGATAGTTCTTGAGGATCTGCACCAGCGTCTCGCCGCCCGGGTCGACGCCCAGGCGCGCGGCGGTGACGGACGGCGGCGGCGCCTCCCTGATCAGCGCCTCGACCAGGCGGCGCACCCCCATGTCGCGCTCGGCCACGCCCATGAACACCGGCACGATCTGATCGGCGCCGAGGGTCTTTTGCATGTGCCGCAGGATGTCCTCGGCCGGCGGCTCCTGCTCCTCGAGCAGCATCTCCATCAGATCGTCGTCGAAGTCGGCGAGCGTCTCCAGCATCTCGGTGCGCGCGGCCTGCTCGCGCTCGCGGTACTCCGGCGGCAGCTCGATGCCCTGGGCGGGCCCGCCCGCGGTGTAGCTGTACGCCCGCTCGGTCACGAGATCGATGTAGCCGACCAGATCCTCGCCCCGCCCGATGGCATACTGATGGGGCACCACCGGACGGTCGGAGATGTCGCGCAGACTCTGCAGGAGATCGCGATAGGCAACCTCGGAGCGGTCCATCTTGTTGATGAAGATGAGGTGCGGGATGTGATGGGCGTCCAGGTACTTGAGCAAGGGTGAGACGCCGATCATCCGCTCCAGGACCGGCTCGACCACGACCATCGCGAGGTCGGCGCCGAGGAGCGCGTTGCGGGCTTCCTGCGCGAACTCGATCGAGCCGGGGCAGTCGAGGAAGGTCAGCGTCGTGCCGTCGTGCTCGACGGTCGCGGCGTTCACCTCGGTGCTCATCTGCCGGGCGCGCGCCTCGGGCGAGGCGTCGCCGACCGTGTTGCCTTCGCCCGCCTTGCCCTTGCGGTTGACCGCCTCGGTGACGAACAGCAGGCTCTCCAACAGGGTCGTCTTGCCGGTCCCGTTGGGACCGACCAACGCTACAGTACGGACCGAATCACCTGCGGCCATGCTACTCTCCCCCAGATCTTGCTTGCGGCCGCCTCGAAGCTTCCCC
>CAZXYL010000613.1:0-23838 GCA_964644915.1 uncultured Geminicoccaceae bacterium | reverse complement strand
GCTGGGGCCGGGCGCGCCCGCGTCGCGGGCCGGCGTAAGGCCCCGACCCGGCGGCAGGCCGGCCAGCGCGATCCCCGCGACGGCGAGGCCGCCGAGCGCGAAGCCGGCCCAGGCCCCGCGCCAGTCCAGCGCCCCCTCGGTGACGGCGAGCGCGAGCCCGGCGGCGGCGACGACGCCGAAGGTGGTTCCGGTCGAGACCACCGAGAGCGCGCCGGCGCGCGCCGCGTCGGGCACCACGCGCTCGGCCGCGTCGTTGAACGGCGCCCAGCAGAGGCCGGCGCTCGCCCCGGCGAGGGCGATCCCCAGAGCGAGGAGGCCGGGCGCCCCGGCCGCCGCCACCGCCACGAAGCCAGCCGTCGCCGCCAATGCGCCCGCGATCACGGGCACGCGCTGGCCGTGGCGCCAGCCGAGCCAGGCGCTCGCCGGCAGCGCCAGTAGGAACGCCAGGAACCCCCCGCTCGCGATCAATCCGGCCGTCGATGTGGAAAGCGCGAATTCCTCCCGGAAGGCCGGCAGGAAAAGGCCGAAGCCCATGCGCGCGGGACCGAAGGCCAAGGCAGTGGCGGCGAAACCGGCTGCCGCCAGCCGAACGGTGGGCGTCATCGTGGACCTCGCTCGGCGCCGTCCGTTAGCGCCCGTCTTCGTACGGAGTTCGTGCTGGTGAAGCTAGGTCCGCGACTGATCGCCGGTGTCCCGAGGTTCTGTCCCAAGGTTTTCGCGACGGGGGTCGTAACCGGCGGCCCCCGTCGGCGAGCTGCACTATCGGGAGCGCGGCAGCCGCCACGGCAATGCTGCGACGGCCTCGATGCGCCGGCTTGTCTAGGCTAAGACGTGCGAGGTGGTCCGGCCGGCCTGATCGGCGGCCCTCTTGGTGGTGGGGCTGGTCGCGGCCGCGTCGGCACCCAACTTTATCGTACATGGAGCGGAACGCTTTTCCGCTTCTGTCGTTCAACAGCTTCGGCAGGAATCGGAGCGCCCGGAGATGCGACGGGGATCACGCGCGATCCATCCAGGTGAGATCCTGGTGGCGGAATTCATCCGGCCCTTGGCCCTGAGCGAGGTGACCCTGGCGGGCGCGCTCGGCATTCCGGCCCGGCGGCTCGAGCTGATCGTCCAAGGCAAACGGCCGATCAGCGCGGAGATGGATTTGCGCCTGAGCCGCTACTTCGGTCTCCCCGAAGGCTTCTTCCTGCGCTTGCAAGTGGAATTCGACCTCGACGCTGCCAAGGACCGGCTCGGGGCACGGCTGGAATTCGAGGTGACGCCGCTTGCCGCCTGAGCACCGCAGTGGGGCCTGCGCACCGCCTGTCGGGCTGGTCATCGCCCTGCTCGCGCTCATGAGCCTCGGCGCCGGCGCCGCGAGCGCGCAGGGCGACCCCGAAGCCGGCAGGAGCCTGGCCCTGCAGTGGTGCACCTCCTGCCACGTGGTCGACCTCGAAGGGCACGGCACCGACGCCGCCCCGCCGCTGCCGATGCTGGTCCAGCAGGAGCTGCGCACGCCCGATCAGCTCCGCGCCTGGCTCACGGCGCCGCATCCGCCCATGCCCGACCTCGCGTTGAGCCGTCAGGAGATCGAAGACATCGTCGCCTATCTGGAGACTCTGGCCCCGCAGTGACGGCGGTTTGCGCACCCCGGGGCGTCGCCGCTGTCTTGCCGAAAATTAGAGAAAACGTTAACACTTCAGCGCTAATGGACTGCTAGTATCCCGCCGATAAAAGGACCCACGGAGGGGGACATGCGGCGAGCCGTTGCGGCCGTGCTCTTGGGATGGACGGCAGTGGGCGTGCAGGGGGCGGCCCTCGCCACGGTCTACGTACCCGGCCAGTACCGAAGCGATGGCATCTACATCCGCCCGCACTTCAAAGCCTCGGCCGAGGTCGTGCCGGAGATCGCGCGTTTCCCGCCGCTGCACCAGAGCGGTGACGCCTCGAAGGCGGAGATGAAGCTGCCCATGATCGAGGTGGCGCCGCCGGCCGAGAAGGAGCCGCCCGACAGCAGCCGCTGACGATCCCGCCGGCGCTAGCCCTCGCGGCGGTAATTCGGGGCCTCGCGGGTGATGGTCACGTCATGGACGTGGCCCTCGCGCACGCCGGCCTGCGTCACGCGCAGGAAGGTGCAGTTCTCCTGCATGGCGGCGATCGTGGGGTTGCCCGTGTAGCCCATGGCGGCGCGCAGGCCGCCGGTCAGCTGCTGGATCACCTGGCTCACCGGCCCGCGGTAGGGCACCTGACCCTCGATGCCTTCCGGCACCAGCTTCAGCACCTCGCGGATCTCCTGCTGGAAATAGCGGTCCGCCGAGCCGCGCGCCATGGCGCCGATCGAACCCATGCCGCGGTACGACTTGTACGAGCGCCCCTGGTACAGGTAGACCTCGCCCGGGCTCTCGTCGGTGCCGGCGAACAGAGAGCCGATCATGACGCAGTCGGCGCCGGCCGCCACCGCCTTGGCGATGTCGCCGGAGTTGCGGATGCCGCCGTCCGCGATCACGGGCACCCCCTGCCCGTGACAGTGCCCCGCGATCTCGAGCAGCGCCGTGAGCTGCGGCACCCCGACGCCTGCGATCACCCGCGTGGTGCAGATCGAGCCCGGGCCGATGCCCACCTTGACCGCATCCGCCCCCGCCTCGATCAGCGCCTTGGCGCCGGCGAGCGTCGCGACGTTGCCGGCGATCAGCTGGACCTCGTTGGACAGGCGCCGCACGCGCTCGAGCGATGCCAGCACGCCCTTCGAATGGCCGTGCGCGGTGTCGAGCACGAGCACGTCGACGCCCGCCTCGATCAGCGCCGCGGCCCGCTCGCCGCCGGCGGCGCCGACGCCGATCGCCGCCGCCACCCGCAGCCGCCCCTGGGCGTCCTTGCACGCTCGGGGGAAGGTCTGCGCCTTCTCGATGTCCTTGACCGTGATCAGCCCGAGCAGACGGTAGGCATCGTCGACCACGAGCAGCTTCTCGATCCGATACCGGTGCAGGAGCTGCTTCGCCTCCTCGCGCGCCACGCCCTCGGGCACGGTCACGAGCCGATCGGCGGTCATGAGATCGCGCACGGGAATGGTGGGATCGGTCGCGAAGCGAACGTCGCGATTGGTAAGGATGCCGACCAGGCGCCGCTCCTCGCCCTCGACCACCGGGATGCCCGAGATGCCGTGCCGGGCCATGAGATCGAGCGCCTGGGCCAGGGTGGCTTCGGGACCCAGCGTGATCGGGTTCACCACCATCCCCGCCTCGAACTTCTTGACCCGGCGCACCTCGTCCGCCTGCGCCTCGACGGCCATGTTCTTGTGGACCACGCCCAGGCCGCCGTGCTGCGCCATGGCGATCGCGAGGCTCGCCTCGGTCACGGTATCCATGGCCGCCGAGACCAGCGGGATGCCCAGCGTGATCTCGCGGGTCAGCTTCGTGCGCAGGTCGACGTCGGCGGGGAGAACTTCGGACAGCGCGGGCTCGAGCAGGACGTCGTCGAAAGTCAGGGCTTCTCGGATCACCACCCCTGCTCGCCGCATCATGGACCTCGAACGCTGCCGGAAAGATGGGCCTATATAGGCGCGCCCCGGCAAGGGGCCAAGGGCACAAGTCCCCCCGTTACGTCAACAGTCCAGCTCCAGCGTAACCGGCCGTAGAACGAACCTGACGCGCTACGACACGGCGAAGGCGAGAATGGCGGTTGCCACGAGAACCGCAACCGTGAGCCAGAGCACGAGCGTGCCGGCGCTGGGCCGCTGAATGTTGACTGCCACGGGCAGGTTTCCCTTCATGGATGAGGACGCGACGAGCGCGGCGTCGATGTTCACCGATCTCGACCACATAAAACCACCCGTCGGCGACGGCTCGGGATGGCGGCGCAGGGGCACGCCCTGACAAACTACACTCTGACTGACAAAGGTTACAGGACTTCGTCAGGCCTTGCGCTTGCTGGCCCGCTTCGCCGCGGCCCGTTTCGTAGCTTCCTTCGATGCCGCCAGCTTGGCGGCCCGGCGGGCCTCGAGCTCGGCCTTGATCGCGGGCATCACGGCCGAGGCGGTGCTCTTTTGAGCCGGCGTTCCCGTGCGCTCCAGGCGTTCGGCGTTGTCATGCAGAACCGCCAGCGCGGCGTCCTCCATAGAGGGCAGTTTGGCGACCAGGTCCATGCTGATCCCTTTCTCAGTGAGCCTTCAGCGGCGCCGGCTGCCCGTCCTCGAGCAGCACGGCCACGCCAGGTTCGGCACAGGGCGTTCGCGACCCGGGCGAGGGCGCGCCCCCTCCCGCGCTGATCAGCCGGCTCTCAGGTTCGTTGCCGAAACCCTGCCTTGCTGATCGCGCTCGAGGTCGAACTCGACCTGTTGGCCTTCCTGCAGCTGGCCGAGGCCAGACCGCTCAACCGCCGATATATGGACGAACACGTCCTTCCCGCCGTCGCTCGGCTGGATAAAGCCGAAGCCCTTGGTGCTGTTGAACCACTTGACCGTACCGCTAGGCATGAGCCTCTCCGTATCAGATAGTGGTCAGATATATGGTGATGCGACCCGGCAGTTGCTACGGCCGCCGCGCGATCACACACGCAGGCCGCCGGTCGCGAGCTGCGTCACCTCCGGGCTCACGCCGTAGCGCATCGCCCAGCCGAGCCCGTCCTCGGTCCTGCCCTTCGGGAAGTACTCGCACCCGACCCAGCCGGCGTAGCCCAGCCGGTCCACGAGCTCGAACAGATAGGTGTAGTTCACTTCGCCCACGTCCGGCTCCTGGCGCTCGGGCACGCCCGCGACCTGCACGTGCGCTATAATCGGCAGATGGCGCTCGAAGTTCCTGGCGAGATCGCCCGCCATGATCTGGGTGTGGTAGAAATCGAACTGGAGCTTCAGGTTGTCCCGGCCCAGCTCGCCGATCAGGGCCGCCGCCTCGGCGGGCGTGTTCAGCATGTAGCCCGGGATGTCGCGGGTGTTGATCGGCTCCAGCAGGCAGAGCCGGCCGGCCGAGCGCGCGAGCTCGCACCCGACCTCGAGGTTCCGGCGAAAGACCTCGAGGCATTGGTCGAGCTCGCAATCGTTCGGCTGCACGCCGCACATGACGTGGAGGTTGCGCGTGCCGAGGACGTCGGCGTAGGCGAGCGTCTTCTCCATCGCCGCCTTGAAGTCGTCCTCGCGCCCCGGCAGGCCGCAGAGACCGCGCTCGCCCGCAGCGAAGTCGCCGGGCGGCGTATTGAACAGGACGAGCTCGAGCCCGTGCTCGTCGAGGCGGGCCCGGATCGCGCGCGCCTCGGCCTCGTACGGGAACTGGCACTCGACCGCCGTGAACCCTGCGCGCCTCGCCGCCTCGAAACGCTCCAGGAACGGCCGGTCCGTGAACTGCGTGCTGACATTGGCCGCGAGCTTCGGCATCGATCTCCTCCGAACCGCTCCCACCCTTGTACACCAGCAGGCGGCCCTTGCCGAGGGGCCGCGACGGCCGCCTCAGCGCGGCAGCTTGAAGAAACCGGGCGCGACCAGGATCCGGTTCTCCTGGGCGATCAGATAGCCGGCCTCCGCGCTCCGCTTCAAATAGGCCTGCCAGGCCGGGTCGGCGTGCATGGCAGCGCGGCGCTGCTCGCGATCGGCGGCGCTCTCGTAGGCCCAGACGTGGACGTAGGTGTTGATCGGCCCCGTCTCGGTGATGCCGTAGAGCGCGGGCTCGCCCAGATGCCGCACCTGCACGCGCAGGCCGTGCTCCTCGTACAGCGCGAGCTGCTTCTGGATGGTGCCGGGCCTGCAGGTATAGGTGCGATGGTCGAAGATCATGCTCTCACCTCCCCAGGATGTCATCTCGTCAACCTTCGCGCGCCACGCCCGACCTGTCGAGACTCTCTCGCCCCCTGGCGCCGATCGCGTCGAGCGCCCCGCCGCGTCCCGCCGCCGCGCCCGCGTGGCGTGACGGGGACCGGTGGCGGTCAGGAAGCTTCGGCCATCAATCCGGACCTGGCCTCCGGAAGAGCCGCTGGCCCCACAAGCCCCTGCGCCTCCCGCCGCCGGCAGCCGGCTCGGAGCGGGACATCGCCGGTGAGGCTGGCTGCGCCCGAAAGGTACCGGCGATGGCCGCTCTCTCGCTCGCGCCTTGACCAACTTCGTGCCAGGCCGCAAGCTTCGCGCAGCGATCTCAGGGAACGGGAGGTTCATGCGATGAGCAAGAAAACTCGACGGATCGGGCTCGGTGCGGCCATGGTGGCGGGCGGCGTTCTGGCTGCCGGCGCCGCACAGGCGGAGAACCTGCGCTTCATGACCGGCCCGCAGGGCGGGTCCTGGTACCCGATGGGCGGCGCCATCAAGCAGGTGGTCGAGGACGCAGCACCCGGCACCACGCTGCAGGTCCTGCCGGGTGCGGGCATCGCCAACGTCATGGCGATCGAGGCCGGCCGCGCCGACCTCGCATTCGCGAACTCGGTCTCCACGGTGGACGCGATCCACGGCAAGCCGCCGTTCGACGAGCAGGCCGAGAACACCTGCCACCTCGCGACGCTCTATCCGCAGTACTTCCAGATCGTGGCCACCGAGGGCAGCGGCATCGAGAGCCTCGACCAGATCAAGGGCCGGGCGCTCACCACGCAGCCCACCGGCAACACCGGCGAGGCGATCACCGCGCACCTCCTGGAGGCTCAGGGCCTGACCTACGACGACATGTCGCGGTCGGATTTCGTGTCCTACACCGATTCGGTCTCGCTCCTGAAGGACGGTCACGCCGAGATCTTCACCCTCGGCACCACGGTGCCGGCCTCGGCGATCATGGATCTGGCCAGCGCCCGCGACATCAAGCTGCTCGAGGTCTCGGACGACGTCCTGGCCCGGATGAAGGAGATCAACCCCGGCTATCAGCGGGTGGTGGTCCCGGCCGGCAGCTATCCCGGGCAGGACGAGGACGTCGGCACGATCGGCTACACGACGCATCTGATCGGGCGCTGCGACCTGCCGGACGAGACGGTGACCGCGCTGCTCGAGCAGGTGGTCGAGAAGCAGCAGGATCTGGCCTCGGTCGCGCGGGCGATCGGCGACACCTCGCTCGAGGAGATGGCGGCCGACATCGGCGTGCCGCTCCATGCCGCAGCCGAGACCTTCTGGCAAGAGAAGGGCGCGCTGTAGCCCGACGGCATGGGCGGGCCGGGCCCCGTGCGCGGGGTCCGGCCATGCCTTCGCTGACCCCGGATGCCGGCGTCCCTCTCCTACCGGCAGGTGATCCACTGGCTGATCTTCGCCGTGGCGCTGACCATGGCGAGCTTTCATCTGTGGGTCGCCTGGGTCGGGCCGCCGAACGCCCTGGTGCTGCGCAGCGTCCACCTGGGCTTCGCGCTCACGCTGGCCTTCCTGATCCTGCCCTCGCGCCCCAAGGGCGCGCCCGAAAGCCCCGGCCTTTGGGACTTCGCCCTGCTGGCGCTGGCGGTCGCCGCCACCGCCTACCCCGCGGTGCATCTCCAGTACTTCCTGACCCGGATGTACTATGTCGACGACCCGCTGCTCCTCGATCTGATCCTCGGCTACGGCATGGTGCTCCTGGTGCTCGAGGCGACCCGCCGCGTGGTGGGGCTCGCGCTGCCGGTCACCGCCGTGGTCTTCCTGGTCTATGCGGTGACCTGGGGCAACCAGGACTTCCTGATCCTGCTCGACCAGCTCTACCTCACCACTGAGGGCATCTTCGGCATCCCGGCCGGCGTGTCGGCGACCTACGTCATCCTGTTCATCATCTTCGGCGCGCTGGTCGAGCGCAGCGGCACCGGCAGGCTGTTCATCGATTTCGCGCTGGCGCTCACCGGCCATCGCACCGGCGGGCCGGCCAAGGTCGCGTGCATCACCAGCGGCCTGTTCGGCACCGTCTCGGGCAGCGCGGTCGCCAACGTGATGACCACCGGCACCTTCACCATCCCCTTGATGCGCAAGGTCGGCTACCGGCCGGCGTTCGCGGGCGCCGTGGAGGCGGTGGCGTCGACCGGCGGCCAGATCATGCCGCCGATCATGGGTGCGGCCGCCTTCGTCATGGCGGAGTTCCTGGGCGTCTCCTACCTGCACGTCGCGCTCGCGGCCCTGCTGCCGGCGGTCCTCTACTTCCTCGCGGTCTTCATGTCGGTGCATTTCGAGTCCAGGCGCACCGGCATGGCGGGCCTGCCGCGGGAGGAGCTGCCCAAGCTCGGCGAGGTGCTCAAGGAGCGCGGCCATCTCTTCCTGCCGCTCGCGATCATCATCGGCGTGCTGCTGTACGGCTACAGCGCGCCCTACGCGGCGCTGTGCGGCATCCTCTCGGTCGTGCCGACGGCACTGCTGCGCAAGACGACGCGCGCCGAGTTCTCGGTCTGGATGATCGTCGAGGGGCTCGTGATCGGCGCGCGCAACACGATCGCGGTGGCGCTCGCCTGCGCGTGCGCCGGCATCGTCATCGGCGTGATCACGCTCACCGGCCTCGGCATCACCTTCACGAGCTTCGTCCTGGCGGCGGCGCAGAACACGCTGATCCTGGCGCTGATCCTGACCATGGTCGCCGGCATCATCCTGGGCATGGGCATGCCGACCACGCCCGCCTACATCGTCCAGGTGGCGCTCCTGGTGCCGGCGCTGGTCAGGCTCGGCATCGAGATCGAGGCGGCGCACCTGTTCGCCCTCTATTTCGCGATTCTCTCGGCGATCACGCCGCCCGTGGCGCTCGCCGTCTACGCCGCGAACGGCATCTCGCGCGGCGGCTTGTGGGAGACCTCGCTCGCCGCCCTCAAGCTCGGCGCCACCGGCTACATCATCCCCTTCATGTTCGTGTTCGGCCCCTCGCTGCTGATGATCGGCAGCTGGGATCGCATCGTCCTGACGGCGACCACGGCAATCATCGGGGTCGTGGCGCTCGCCGCCTCGCTGAACGGGTTCCTGTTCCGCCCCGCCCGCCTCTGGGAGCGCGCCTTCCTGCTCGCGGCCGCGCTGGTGCTGATCAAGCCCGGCCTGGTCACGGATCTCACCGGCTTCACCCTCCTCGGCATCGTCCTGTTCAGCCAACGGATGCTGAAGGCGCCGGCCCCCGCCGTCGCCATCGACCGCCCCGGCGAATGAGCACGGCCCCGCCGATCACGCTCTATCAGTTCCCGCTGGTCTGGGGGCGCAACGTCAGCCCGTTCACGCTCAAGCTCGAGACCTGGCTGAAGCTCACGGGCATCCCCTATGAGACCGTAGCCGTGCGCAATCCCGGCAAGGGCCCGAAGGGCAAGCTGCCTTACATCCGGGACGGCGACGTGGTGATCGGCGATAGCGGCCTGATCATCGAGCATCTGAAGCGCACCCGGGGCGTCGACCTGGACGCCGGCCTCGATCCGCTCGAGCGCGCGGACGCGCTCGCCTTCCAGCGCCTGCTCGAGGACCACCTCTACTTCATCCTGGCGTACAGCCGCTGGATCGACCCCGACGGCTGGCGCGCGACGGCGCCGGCGTTGTTCGGTTCCATCCCGCCTGGCCCCAGACAGATCGTGGCGGCAATGATCCGCCGCAGGGTGACGCGCGATCTCAAAGGCCAGGGCGTCGGCCGGCACAGCCGGGACGAGCTCTACGCCATGGGCCAGAACGATCTGGAAGCGCTGGCGACGCGTTTGGACGGCGGCCCGTTCTTCTTGCGCGACCGGCCCAGCACGCTGGACGCCGTGGCCTACGGTTTCCTCGCCAACCTGCTGCTGGTCCCGGTCGAGACGAAGCTCAAGGAGATCGGGCTCGGGTTCCCGAACCTGCGCGCGTTCTGCCTTTCTATGGAGCGCTACCTCGCGGAGCGCGAGGCGACGGCAGAGGTGGACGTCGCGACGGCCGAGGCCGACTGATCGGAGCTGCGTTCCGTCTCGGGCGGGATTTCTTCCGCGTCGAGCTCGGGCAGTCCCAGCGTCTTCAACAGCCGGGAGCGGAACTCGCGACGGTAGAGGACGAGCACCACCCAGGCGGTGAGCGCCACGAACAGCCAGGGGTGCAGGAACCAGCTCAGCGCCGCGAGACCGAAGTAGTAGGCGCGCATGCCCCGATTGAAGTGCCGGGCGGTCGAGGTCGCGATGGTCGCAGCCCGTTCCGCGATGCGCCGGCTCTCATCGGTCAGCTGGCTGGGCCCCGGGATGCTGCCGAGCAGGATCAGGCCATAGTTGTACTGACGGTAAGACCAGGTGAACTTGAAGAAGGCATAAACGAACAGGACAACAAGCAGGAGGATCTTGAGATCCCACAGCAGCGGCGGCGATTCCGCCACGAACGGCAGCTCGTGCAACACATCCATCGCCTGCACGCGGGCGCCGAGCACGGCGACCAGGCCGCCGATGATGAACATCGCGGTCGAGGCGAAGAACGAGGCGCTGCGCATGAGGTTGCCGATGATCTGCACGTCGACCATGCGATTATCCCGTCCGAGCATGCTCTTCATCCAGAGCCGCCGGTAGCGGTGCATGGTCTGCATGAGGCTCGGGCGCCGCCGCTCGCGGTCGGCGTACCAGGTGTAACCGGCCCAGCAGAGCACGAACCAGACCGGCGCGATCAGATCGGCGATGCGCAAAGGCGCGAACTCGAACCCAGCCGTGTCCATGGGCGGTAACGCGTGATCAGCTCCTGCCGTCGGGCGCCTGTGCGCTGTCTAGCGGCTGACCCGGGCGATGGCAAATCGCGCGCGCCCGGTTCGCAACACACCCGGACGCCGGCCTCGTCTTGCCAGGCGAGCCGGCGCCGCTTAGCTATCGAGGCGCCATGCCCCACGTGAATGCCACCCGCCCGCGGATCGGCCTCACGCTCGATGCGGAACCGCCCGGCGGCTACAGCAGGCTCCCCTGGTACGCGCTACGCGAGAACTATTTCGCGGCGATCGCGCGCGCCGGCGGGCTGCCGTTCGCCCTGCCGCACGAGCTCGAGCTGGTGGACGGCTATCTCGAGCTGCTCGACGGGTTGATCGTGACCGGCGGCGCCTTCGACCTCGACCCGGCGCTCTATGGGGCGTCGGAGCGCCACGCCAGCGTCACCACCAAGGACCGGCGCACCGCGTTCGAGCTCGCGATCGCCCGGGCGGCGGTCGAGCACGACCTGCCGGTGCTCGGCATCTGCGGCGGCCAGCAGCTCCTGAACGTCGTGCTCGGCGGCGATCTGCTCCAGCACATCCCCGATGCCGTCCCGGGCAGCCTCGCGCACGAGCAGCCGAACCCGCGCACCGAGCCCGGCCACACGGTGGCCGTGGCGCGCGGCACCCTCCTGCACGCCATCGTCGGCCGTGACGAGCTCGCCGTGAACAGCGCCCACCATCAGGCCGCCGGCAGCGTGGGGCCGGGCGTCGTGATCAGCGCGCGCGCCCCCGACGGCGTGATCGAGGCGATCGAGGCGCAGCACCTGCGCTTTTGCCTGGGCGTGCAGTGGCACCCGGAATACCGCTTGTCCGAGGGCGACGACGCGATCTTACGGGCGTTCGTCGACGCCTGCCGCGCATGACCGCGGCCGCCGGCGAGGAGGAACGGCTCGCGAAGCGGATCGCGCGCGCGGGCCTGTGCTCGCGGCGCGAGGCCGAGCGCTGGATCGAAGCCGGCCGGGTCGCGGTCGATGGCGAGGTGCAGAGGAGCCCCGCGGTCAACGTCGGTCCCGACCATGTGGTCACGGTCGACGGCGAGCGCCTGCCCGCCGCCGAGCAGCCCCGCCTGTTCCGCTATCACAAGCCGGCCGGGATCCTGACCAGCACGACCGACCCGGAGGGCCGGCCCACGATCTACGACCGGCTGCCGGCTGGGCTGCCGCGGGTCATGCCGATCGGTCGCCTCGACATGACCTCCGAGGGCCTCCTCCTGCTCACCAACGACGGCGGCCTCAAGCGCCGCCTCGAGCTGCCGGCCACGGGCTGGCTCCGCCGCTACCGCGTGCGCGTGCACGGCGCCGTCGACGAGGCGACGCTCGCCTCGCTCGAGCAGGGCATCACGGTCGACGGCGTCGCCTACGGCCCGATCCACGCCCGGATCGACCGGGTCCAGGGCAGCAACGTCTGGCTGACGGTCGCGCTGCGCGAGGGCAAGAATCGCGAGATCCGTAAGGTTTTCTCAACCTTCGGCTGGTTAGTTAATCGTTTGATCCGGACCAGCTTCGGCCCGTTCCAGCTCGGCGGGCTGAAGCCGGGCGAAGTCGAGGAAGTGACCGGCAAGGTGTTGAAGGAGCAGATGGGTGCCACGTGGGGCCGCGGCTCCAGCCGACGGCAGCGCCCCGATGGGTCGAGGAGGTGATCTGCCTTGCTGCGCTGGCTGTTCGTGTTCGGTGCGGTCCTCGTCGTCGGCAGCCTGACCTTCCCCTCGCTGCGCCAGCTCGGCCTCGCGCAGATGCCGGGCGACATCATCCTCGAGCTCGAGGGCTACCGCTTCTTCCTGCCGTTCACGACCTCGCTGCTGATCAGCAGCGCCATCGCCGGCGCCTGGCGCCTGCTCGAGCCCTGATCAGCCGGCCTTCGCGACCTCGGCCTCCCAGGCGTCGTAGTCGATATCGGGCTCGTTGACCTTGCGCCACTCGTGCAGCTCGCGCCCCTTGAGCAGCGCGCTCAGGGCTTCGTTGTAGGGCACGGGCACGCCCAGAGCCTGCGCCTCGCGCACGAGCGCGCCGTTCAGGGCGTCGATCTCGGTCCGCTTGCCGGCCTCGACGTGCTGGAGCATGGAGGGCCGGCTGAACTTCTTCCAGCAGTGGCTCTTCACGGTCTGGCGCAGGTCGGGGTCGGTGAGCCGGATGGCGCGCGCATCCGCGACCTGCAGCACCTCGTCGATCACCCGGTCCTGGAACGCGGCGAGCTCCGGCAGGCGGGCGACCTCGCCCAGTCGCAGCCCGGTGGTGGCGCAGATCGCGTTGATCGAGCAGTTGAGCGCGAACTTGGTCCAGATGGTGGCCATGACGTCGGGCACGATCTTGGTCTCGAAGCCCGCCTCCTCGAGCGCCGCTTTGAGCCTGCGCACCCGCCCCGTCTCGCGTCCGTCGGTCTCGCCGATCGAGGTCGGCGCGTGGTGAGTGAGCACGGCCTGCCCCGGGCCGCGCATCGCGGCACTGCACATGCTGGAGCCGCCCAGCACGCGCTCGCGGCCGAGTGCCGCCTGCAGCTTCTCGACATTGCCGATGCCGTTCTGCATCGTGATCGCGAAGCCGTCGGGCGCCAGCACCTGCCGTGCGGTCCCCGCCGCGGCCTCGGTCTGGTTGCTGTCGACGAAGCAGATCACCAGGTCCGCCCGCCCCACACCTTCCGGCCCGGTGGCCGCTCGCACCGGGATGACGTGGTCGCCGCGCACGCCGGAAAGGTGCAGCCCGTCGCGAGTGATGGCGTGGACGTGCGCCTCCCAGGTATCGATCAGGCCCACCTCGTGACCCTGCAACGCCAGCAGCCCGCCGTAGCTCGAGCCCATGGCACCGGCGCCGATCACCACCACCCTCATGCTCTCTTCTCCCTACTGCCGCGCGCCTGCGAGCTCGGCCAGAGTGGCTGCGAGCACGCGGGCACCCGCGGCCAGATCCTCGGGCCTGGCGTTCTCAGCCGGGCTGTGGCTGATGCCCTTCTCGCAGGGCACGAAGATCATGCCGGTCGGGCAGACCTCGGCCAGGAAGTTGGCATCATGGAAGGCGCCGGACGGCAGGCGCATGTGCGGGATGCCGAGATCGGATGCGGCGCGCTCGATGGCACCCACGATCTGATCGGGGAAGACCGACGGCTCGCGGTGGAAGGTCTCCCTGACCCGCACGCCACAGCTGCCGGCAAAGCGCCGGCAGAGGCCCTCGATCTGCCGGCCCCTGCCCTCCAGCACGTCCTCGCTCGGGTGGCGGAAGTCGATGCTGAAGGTGACCTTGGCCGGCACGGTGTTGGGCGAGTTGGGCTCGACGTCCAGACGCCCGACGGTGAAGCGCAGCTGGTCCGCCTCGTCGTGCATCAACTCCTGCAGGGCCGCGATCATGCGCACCGCGGCACGCAGCGCGTCCTTGCGGCCGCCGAGAGGGGCGGTGCCGGCATGCCCGGGCTCGCCCAGGGCCTCGACCACGTACCAGCGCGCGCCCTGGATCCCGGTGACGACGCCGACCTGGCGGCTCGTGTCCTCGAGCTGGGGACCCTGCTCGATGTGCGGCTCGACATAAGCGGCGATCGGGAAGGTGAATGCGCGCTTCACGGCCGCAGGCGTCGCGGCCAGCGTCTCCGCCAGCGCATCCTCGAACCGGACGCCTTCTGAATCCGTAATCGCCAGGCAGTCTTCGAGCCGCATGGCCCCGGTGGACACCGCCGAGCCCATGGCACCGGGCGAGAAGCGGCCGCCCTCCTCGTTGGTCCAGGCGACCACCTCGACCGGCCGCTCGGTCGCGACGCCGGCCTCGTCCATGGCCTCGAGCGCCTCGAGGCCGGCGAGCACGCCGAAGATGCCATCGAACCGCCCGCCCGCGGGCTGGCTGTCCATGTGCGAGCCGCCGAGCACCGGTGCCGCGCTCGGATCGCGTCCCGCCCGCCGTACGAACAGGTTCGCGATCGGGTCGACCGCGACCTCGTAGCCGCGCGCTCCGGCCCACTCGATCAGGAGCGCGCGGGCGCGGATGTCCTCGCGCGAGAGCGCCTGGCGGCTGACCCCGTGGCCCGGGATCCTGCCGATCTCCGCCATCTCCATGTGTCGCCGCCAGAGCCGTTCCTGATCGACCGCAGCAGCCGCCCGCCGGGCCGCATCGCCGATGGCCACGCCTGCACCTCCCCTGCTCGCGTCGGCGCGGATCTTCGCGCCGCCGCCGGCGCGAGACAAGCCCCGCGCGCGCATCGCGCCCATGAGCGCTTTGCCGGACGGCGGACCGCTCTATCATGCGGCCGATGAAACCCCAGCTCTTCGACCCTTCGGCTACCGGGCCTCTGCACGACGTGCGGGTGCTCGACCTCTCGCGGCTGGTCGCCGGCAACATCCTGACCCACGTGCTGGCGGACCTCGGCGCCGAGGTGATCAAGGTCGAGAAGCCGGGCCGCGGTGACGATCTGCGCAACTGGAAGACCGCGGGCCGCGCGGTCTGGTGGCAGGTATACTGCCGCAACAAGAAGAGCTTCTGCCTGGATCTCCGCCGGGCCGCCGGGCGCGATCTCCTGCTGCGCCTCACGGAAACCGCCGGGGTCCTGGTCGAGAACTTCCGCCCGGGCACGCTCGAACGGATGGGGCTCGGCCCCGACGTGCTGCTCGCGCGCAACCCGAGCCTGGTGATCGTGCGGGTCTCGGGCTGGGGCCAGAGCGGGCCCTGGCGCGACCGGCCGGGGTTCGGCTCGCTGATCGAGGCGTTCTCGGGCTTCGCCGCGATGAACGGCTATCCCGACCGGCCGCCGGTCCTGCCGGCCTTCCCCATGGCCGACGCTTATGCCGGCCTCTATGGCGCCATGGCGGCGCTCACGGCCCTGCGCGCGGTCGAGGTCGGGGGCGGAACGGGCCAGGTGATCGATCTCGCGCTGCTGGAGCCCATCCTCGCCATGCTCGGCCCCAAGGCCGCCGAGTACCGGCTGCGCGGCCGGACCACGGCGCGCATGGGCAGCCGCTGCGACATCCAGGCACCGCGTGACGTCTACCGGACCCGCGACGGCAGGTACGTGGCGCTCTCGACCGGCACCCAGGGCATGGCCGAGCGCCTGCTGCGCGCGATCGGCCGGCCGGAGCTGGTGGACGACCCGCGCTTTCGCACCAACGCCGACCGCCTCGCGCATCGCGAGCAGATCGAGGCGATCGTCGCCGAGTTTATCGCCGCGCGCACGCTGGAAGAGAACCTCGCCTTTTTCGAGGCGGCCGAGGTCACCGTCGGCCAGGTCTGCGACGAGGCCGATCTCGCGGTGCATCCCTACGTGCACGCGCGCGAGGTGCTGGTGGAGGTGGGGGACGAGGCCCGCGAAAGCCTGCCCATGCACAACATCATCCCGCGCCTGTCGGCCACCCCCGGTGCGCTCCGCCATCCCGCACCCGCGCTGGGCCAGAACAATGCCGAGATCCTCGAAACCTTGGGCTGTACGCCCGACGAGATTCGCGCTTTGATCGATTCCGGCGTGATCGGATCGCCATCCGAGCAACCATAACGGGAGGCCCCGCGATGAGCTCACCCGCCCCCTTCGAGCTGTTCGCGATCAAGTATGCGCATTTCGAGCGCATGGCGTCCGAGAACTTCATCTTCCAGGACATCCATGACGGGCCCATGCCGCTCGACTACTTCGTCTGGGTGGCGCGCGCGCCCGAGCGCGCCTTCGTCATCGACACCGGCTTCTCGGAGGCCACCGGTCGGCGCAAGAACCGGCAGCTCATCCGCAATCCGGCTGAAGGGCTCGAGGCGCTGGACATGGATCCGGCCAAGGTCGAGGACGTGATCGTCACCCACATGCACTACGATCACGTCGGCAACTTCGAGATCTTCCCCAACGCCACCTTCCATCTGCAGGACCGGGAGATGGCGTATGCCACCGGCCGCTACATGCGGCACGCGCGCCTGCGCCAGCCGTTCGACGTCGAGAACGTGACCGGCATGGTGCGCGAGCTGTACCGGGGCCGGGTCGAGTTTCACGACGGCACGGACGAGCTGCACCCCGGCCTCACCGTGCACCGGGTCGGCGGCCACAGCCACGGCCTGCAGATCGTGCGCGTCTTCACCCGGCGCGGCTGGGTCGTGGTCGCGTCCGATGCGACCCACTTCTACGCCCATCTCGAGACCGGCAACCCGTTCCCGATCGTGCTGCACGTGGGCGAGATGCTGGAAGGCCACGCGCTCTGCCGCAGGCTCGCCGAGAGCGAGGCGCACATCGTCCCCGGTCACGACCCGCTGGTGATGCAGCGCTACCCCGCACCCTCGCCCGGGCTCGAGGGCATCGCGGTCCGGCTCGACGTGCCGCCCGCCTCCTGAGCGCGCTCGGCGGCGCGCACCGAATCGGCGCGCCAGAGCTCCGGCCAGATCCAGGACGTGATCCAGAGCGCCACGATGCCCTGGGTGGCGACCACGGCGACCGCCGTGCCGGCGCCGACCCAGTCGGCGAGGAAGCCCGCATAGAGCATGCCGATCGGCCCGGTGCCGATGGTGACCGTGAGCACGCCCATGAGCCGCGAGCGCATGGCCGGGGGTGCGACCAGGAACATGATCGTGCTCTGCATCACGGCGAAGCCCGCGATGCCGACGCCGCTCACGAACAGGGCGGCGAGCGAGAGCGGGAACGAACGCGAGAGGGCAAAAATCAGGATCATCACCAGAAACAGGAAGGAGAAGCCGACGTAGATCCGGGCGTAGTCGCGCTGGCGGCCGAAGCCGCCGACCGCGAGCGCGCCCAGCAGCGCGCCGAGGCCCTCGGCCGACATGAGCACACCGATCAGCACGGCCGAGAGCCCGAGCTGCTCCTCGCCGATCACCGGCACCAGCGCCACATAGGCAAAACCCCAGAGGTTCACGATCGCCGTGACCAGGAGCGTCGCCAGGACCATCCGGTCCCGGCAGGCGTAGACCAGGCCGTCGAGCATGTTGGCGAAGATGCGGGCATCGCGCGGGCCGGTGCTCTCGGAGCGGTAGTCGAGGCGGAGCACCAGTGCGGCCGCCAGCCCGTAGAGCAGCGCGCTCAGCAGGTAGGCGCCGTGCAGGCCCGCGAGCTGGAGCAGCAGACCGCCCAACAGCGGCCCGAGCATGCGGGTGGCGTTCGAGGTCGCGGACTCCAGGCCCATCGCCGCGCCGACCCGCGCAGGTCCGGCGATCTCGCCGATCATGGTCCGCCGCACCGGGAACTCGGTCGACCAGAAGACGCCGCCCAGGAACGCCCCGAGCGCGATGTGCCAGAGCCGGAGCGACCCGGTGAGCGCCAGCCCCGTGAGCAGGAGGGAGACGACGCAGAGACCGGCGAGGCCACCCAGGAGCAGGGACTTGCGCTCGAAGCGATCCGCGATCGCGCCGGCGAACAGGCCGAGTAGCAGCATCGGCGCCATGCGCATGAAGGTCATGAGCGCCGCGGTCGACGGCGAGCCCGTCGTCTGGAAGACGAACACGCCGATCGCGAGCATCTCGAGCCAGCGGACCACCCCGGCGAGCAGCCCGGTGAGCCAGACGCGGCGGAACGGGCCGTCCCGCAGCAGCGCGGCGATCTCCGATCCGGCCGCCGACCAGACGGACGGCCTGAGACGTGGCGCCCGCACTGCGCGCCTGCCCGCTCAGCGCTCGAGATCGGCGCGCGGCAGCTCGATCTCGAGGCCGAGCAGCAGGTAGCTCCACGACTTGCCGTGGGCGTCGAGGTTCAAGGATTCGTTCACCCCGCCTTCGAGCGCCTGGTCCATGACGAAATTGAGCGCGCAGAGATGGTCGAGCTCGAAGCGGCGGATGGGGCCGCGCAGCAGCCCGCCGAACGCCGCCTTCAGCCGCTCCGGCGTGAGCTGGGCCTTGAGCGCCGGGTAGTCGTCCGGGCGATAGGCGAAGACGGCGACGTTCGAGCGGTCGCCCTTGTCGCCGGCACGGGCGTGCGCGATCTCCCGCAGCAGGACCTTCATGCGGCCATGACCTCCACCCGCAAAGACACGCGCTCGCGCGGCAGATAGGCGCTGTGCGTGATCACCGAGGGCGTGATCTGGCCGCGATAGCCGCCGCCACCGGCCGGGCCACAGCACAGCAGCGCCTCGACCTCCCACAGCAGCAGCTCCGCCTCCTCGCGCGACGATGCGCGCAACGCCGCCCGCATGCGCACGTCCTGCGCATCGCCCGGGTACCGCACCGCGGCGTCATGTAGCGAGCTCACGCCCACGAGGTCGAGGCGGAGCGGCGCATTGCAGCCATGCAGGCGCAGCATGCGCTCCTCGATGATGTGCGCCGCGAGCTCGGCCCGGCCCCTGGCGCCCGGCCCGGCATAGGAGATTCCTGCCTCGGCGAGAAAGCCGCCGTCGAACGCGACCGTGACCTTGAGCCGATCGGGTCGCTGCCGCCCGCCCGCTCCGCTCACCCGCACGCGATCCGGCGCCTGTTCCTCGATCCGGACCCGGCTGAAGTCGGCCACGACGTCGGGCGTGAGATAGGCCTCCGGATCGTGCACCTCGTAGAGCAGCTGCTCCTTGACCGTCCGCTCGCTCACGAGCCCGCCCGCATCGGGCAGCTTCGTGATCACCGCCGTGCCGTCGACCGAGACCTCGGCCAGCGGGAAGCCGACCCCTGCGAGGTTCGGGACGTCCTTGTAGCCGGGATCCGCGAAGTAGCCGCCGCTCACCTGCGCCGCGCACTCGAGCAGGTGACCCACGAGCGTGCCCTGCCCCAGCACCTCCCAGTCGTCGACCTGCCAGCCGAAGGCATGCCGAAGAGGGGCCAGGAACAGCGAGGGGTCGGCCACACGACCGGTGATCACCACCGCGGCATCGGCCTCGAGCGCCGGGAGCAGGGCGTCCGCGCCCAGATAGGCGTTCGCCCCGACCATGCGCCGCCCGACCTCGCCCACGGTCTCTCCCGCGTCGGGGAGTTCGGTCGCGTCATCGATCAGCCCGCTGACGTCATCGCCCTCCAGCCACGCGATTCTGGTGCCGCCCAGGCCCAGCGCGCGCGCGATCGCGGCCGCGTGTTCCGCCGCGCCGCGCGGATTGGCGACACCCATGTTGGTGATCAGGCGCGTGCCGTGCTCGACACACAGCGGCAGGACGGCGCGCAGCCGCCGCTCCAGCCACGGATTGTAGCCCCCCGAAGGGGCGGCCAGGCGGTCGCGGTGGCCGAACGCGAGCGTGCGCTCCCCGATGCATTCGAAGACGATGGCGTCGAGCCCGCCGTTGGCCACCAGCGCGACCGCAGGGTCGAGGCGATCGGCGGAGAAGCCCGCGCCGGTACCGATGCGAAAGCTGGCTGGCATGGGCCCGGACCGTAGCACAGGCCCGGGCAGACCTCATCTGCGGATGAAGGAGTCCGCGAGCGCCTGGGGGACGGGCATCAGGCGCGCGCGGGTGTGGGGCTGGCTCGCCACGACGCAGTTGCGTCCGGCGCGCTTGGCCTGATAGAGCGCCGCGTCGGCGCGGCGGATCAGTTGCTTGGCGAACTCGTGCGGCGCCAGCTCGGCCACCCCGATCGAGATGGTGATCGGCGAGAGCGCCTCGCCCGTGCCCCGCATGATGAACCGTCGCTCGGCCAGCGACTCGCGCAGGCTCTCCGCCTGGGGGATCGCGTCGGGCAACGGCGCTTTGGGCAGCACCACCGCGAACTCCTCGCCGCCGTAGCGAGCGGCATGGCGCACCCCGCCCGGCAGGTCCATGAGCGCCGCAGCCACGAGGCGCAGCACGTGATCGCCGACGTAATGGCCGTGGCGATCGTTGAACGCCTTGAAGTGATCGACGTCGATCATGAGCAGCGAGAGAGGCTCATGATGGCGCCGGGCGCTCGCAACCGCTTCGCGCAGGACCTCGAGAAAGCCCCGGCGGTTCGCGATGCCGGTCAGGCTGTCGGTGCTCGCGTTGCGCTCGGCCCGGGCCAGTCGCAGGCGAAGCTCCCGGATCGCTTCCTGCGCTTCCTGAAGGCGTCGCTCGAGGTCGTCCACCCGGTGCATCGCGTCCTCAAGAGGCTCTTCGTCGAGCGCGCTGCCCGCTTCCGCTCTCGCGCCCGCGGGCAGCGCCTCGCTCGCGCGCCCGGAGCGGAAACCGCTGCGACCGAACAGACCTCCGGCCCACCTCATCAGGCCGAACGAGACCTGCGCCCGCGGCTCGCCGCCGGCCGGCCGGAGCCGAGCGTTGGATCGCGCTCCGGTATCGGCGACGAACCGCCGGTAGAGCTCGTCGCAACGTGCAGCGGTGAGCGGCTCCGCACGGGTGAGGAGCGCGTCGAGCCGTTCGTTGAGCTCTGGCCGGTCGCCCTCCGCGTAGGCGTAGAACAACGCCACACGGTCGGAGGTGAGCGGCAGGCCCGCCGTGCGCAGCAGGCGGGTCGCCGTGGCGACCACGGCGCGGGCTCGATCCGAGCCGAGGGCGCGGGCGGCGGGACCAGCGGGGTAGTCGTAGCGAAACTGCACCATAGCAATGCTGCC
Organism: uncultured Geminicoccaceae bacterium; assembly: GCA_964644915.1. Taxonomy (GTDB): domain Bacteria; phylum Pseudomonadota; class Alphaproteobacteria; order Geminicoccales; family Geminicoccaceae; genus CAZXYL01. The sequence continues at coordinate 2,917 of CAZXYL010000613.1, read as the reverse complement.
GGGTGGGAACTTTAGGTAGAACAATTCGCCGGGCAGATTGTTCCAAGCCGATCATTCGGGCCGGATCACACCCATCTTCAATAGAACGCAACCATAGAGCCGGGGCTCCCCGGTCTGTACGACCGCGAACGCCTGACGCGCTCGGTCGTAGAACGCGAAGCGATCGATCTTGCCCAGGGTGAATCGGCCGCCCTCCACGTTGTCGATGATGCGCTGGAACTCGGCGCAGACCTCGGGGACCGCATCGGGATCGCCCACCACCTCGATGCGCAGGCAGGGATCCTCGACGAAATCGTCGAGCGGCATCACGGACAGGACCGCCTCGAGCGTCCGCGGCGCGCTCGCGCCCTCCAGGCGCACCACGCGCCTGCCCATCGTCGCCGCGGGGAAATTGGCGTCGGCGATGACCAGGTCGTCGCCGTGACCCATCGAGCGCAGGACATGGAGCAGATCTGCGCCGAGAAGCGGATCGAGGCCCTTGAGCATGTCAGACGGTCTGCCTTGTGAGCCGGCGCTTGCTTGTGTTCGAAACGATTCGGCCGATAATTTACACGATTTTGATCAAAACGGAATGGCGAGAAGCAGGCGATGAGAGAGGGTGGGGCGTCTGAGCGGATCGTCATGGCGGTCGACGTCGGCACCGGGAGCGCGCGGGCCGGCCTGTTCGACGACCTGGGGCGCATGCTCGCCCGGGCCGAGCACCCCATCGCGCTCGGCCGACCGGCGGTCGACCACGCGGAACACGATGGCGAGGACATCTGGCGGGCGGTCTGCACGGCGGCCCGGGCCGCGCGCGAGCAGGCCGGGGTCCCGCCCGAGGCGGTCGCCGGCATCAGCTTCGATGCCACCTGCTCGCTCGTCGTCCTCGATCGGAGCGATCGGCCGGCGAGCGTCTCGACCACGGGCGACCACCGATGGAACACCGTCGTCTGGCTCGATCACCGGGCGATCGCCGAGGCCGAGGAGTGCACGGCCACCGGGCACAAGGTCCTCGACTTCGTGGGCGGCACCATGTCGCCGGAGATGGAGATCCCGAAGCTGATGTGGCTGAAGCGCAGGCTGCCCGAGCAATGGCAGCGCTACGGCCGCATCCTCGACCTCGCGGATTTCCTGACCTGGCGGGCGAGCGGTGCCAATGCCCGCTCCTGCTGCACGATCACCTGCAAGTGGACCTACCTCGCCCACGAGAGCCCGGGCTGGCAGGGGGATTTCCTGGGCCGGGTCGGGCTCGAGGATCTGCCCGTGCGCGCGACGCTGCCCGAGAGCGCGACCGCGATCGGCACACGGCTCGGGCCGTTGACCGTGCGCGCGGCCGACGAGCTCGGCCTCACCGCCGCGTGCCAGGTGGGCTGCGGCCTGATCGACGCGCATGCCGGCGCGCTCGGCGTGCTCGCGGGCGTGCTCCAGGGTGGGGCCGAGGCGCTCGACCGCCACATCGGCCTGATCGCCGGGACGTCGACCTGCCACATGGCGCTCTCCCCGGAGCCGCGCTTCGTGCCCGGGGTCTGGGGGCCGTACCTCGGCGCGGTGGTGCCCGGGCTCTGGCTGAACGAGGGCGGCCAGTCGGTCACCGGCGCCCTGCTCGATCACCTGCTCAGCTGGCACGCCGAGGGGCGGCCGCTCGGCAGCAAGGCGCACGGGCGCGTCCTGGACCGGATCGGCGAGCTGCAGGCCGCCGAGGGCGAGGCGTTCGCCGCGCGCCTGCACGTCCTGCCCGACTTCCACGGCAACCGCTCGCCGCTGGCCGACCCGCACGCCGTCGGCGTGATCAGCGGGCTGACGCTGGACGCGTCCCTCGATTCGCTCGCCAGGCTGTACTACCGCACGGCGGTCGCGATCGCGCTCGGCACGCGCCACATCCTCGACGCCCTGAACGCCAAGGGCTACGCGATCGACCATCTCGACATCGCGGGCGGCCACACCCGCAACCCGCTCCTCCTGCGCCTCTACGCCGATGCCACCGGCAGCTCCGTGGTGACGCCGCGCGCGCAGGACGCGGTGCTGCTCGGCACCGCGATCGTCGCGGCAACGGCGGCGGGCCTCTATCACGATCTCGTGAGCGCGGCGGCGGCCATGGCGGGGGAGGCCGACGTGATCGCCCCGAACCCGGCGCGGCGCGCGGGCTTCGATCGCGACTACCGCGTCTTCCTCGAGATGCACGAGCAGCGGCGCGCGCTCGATCGGATCGCGGCGGCTCCCGCGTAGCGCCGCGCCTACCGGTTCAGCCAGTGCAGCGGCAGGCCCGGGCGCGGCCACTCCAGGGCGACCAGGCGGGCGACAGCCCAATGCCGTTCGGCGTGATCAGGGGATGGACCACTTCGGCGATGAAGCTGCCGTCCGCCTTGGCATAGAAGACTGCGCCGCGGTCGATCTCGCGCTCGCGCACCTTGCCCAGGTCCGTGAAGTACAAGCCGTCCTGCCCGTCGAACACCGATGTCGTTCGGCCCCTTGAGGCGCACGCGCTCGGTGCCGCGATAGAGCACCTCGACCGCGCCGGTCTCCGGATCGATGCGCTCAATCCGCCCGCCCGAGTAGTCCCAGGCCTCGGGCACCGGCCGGATGCCGAAGGCGTCGGTCGTGAACTCGAAGCCGCCGTTGTTGCACAGGTAGACCTTGCCGTCCGGGCCGATCGCGGCGCCGTTCGGCCCGCCGCCGGGCCTGGCCACGATCGTCTGCGAGCCGTCCGGATGCACCCGGGTCAGCGTGCGGCGCGCGATCTCGACCACCAGCACCGAGCCGTCCGCGAGCGCCACCGGCCCTTCCGGGAACCGCAGGCCCGTGGCGATCTCGCGCAGCCTTTTTTCCACTTCCCTCGCGCTCTCAGTCCGCGCGCGGCCGCCAGACCCGCTCGGCGACGCGCAGCATGTTCAGGCCCAGGATCCGGCGCACGTCCGCCTCGGCGTAGCCCATCTCGAGC
>CAZXYL010000612.1:0-1602 GCA_964644915.1 uncultured Geminicoccaceae bacterium | reverse complement strand
CACGACGCACGTGCATCCGATGGCGACCTGGTCCGGCGTCTATTATGTGGACGCCGGCGACGAGGCGGCGGACGCGCCCGGGGCCGTCCTCGAGTTCTCGCACCCGATCACGGCGGCGCTGATGACCTTCTTTCCCGGCGTGCTGCCCTCGGCGCGCATCGTGCGGCCGGAGAGCGGCATGATCATCATGTTCCCGAGCTACCTGCAGCACAGCGTGCGCATGTACACAGGCGAGCGGCCCCGCATCTGCGTGCCGTTCAACGCGTGCATGCGAAGGGTGGGCTAGGTCTGCTTTGAGCGGCCGGTTCGCGGACTTCTCCCATGCCACGGCCCTGGGTTTCACTTTGCGTCCGACCGAACTGACGCGCAAACGCATGCTGGCTGATCCATGCGGCAGGATCCGGCGATCGTTCCGGTCAAGCTCACGCACGGTGCAACACGGCTGCGTACCGCATCGTTCGACCCCTCTTCACTTCGCCCTGAGCGCAGCTCCTTCAAACCCCGCGCCTTCGCGCCCCGGAGCCGGCACTGTTTGCACTGACCACTGCCTCACGGAGCGAGCCGGGGCCCGAGTTCTTCGTGCTCGTGACGGTGAAGGTCGGTCCGCCGACGCCACCCGGCGGGTGCTGGGACTCCGGGTCCGCGGCCGGGGGCTTCTCCAAGTTCGGCTCGACGCCGATCCTGGCCAACATCCGGGGTTGCCTCTGGCTCGACGGCCCCTCGGCGCAGGGGACCTCCCCCGCCGGGCGCCGACCCGGATCGAAGTGCTGCGGCGCTGGCGACGCCGCGTCGGTGGCGGGCGGCTACTCGGCCGCGTGCCGCCGCGCCGCGACCAGGTCGGAGAGGCAGTCGTCGGCCAGCGGCTCGATCGGCGTGAAGTCGCGGTGCGCGATCCACTCCGGCCGCTGGAACTTGGTGATGTGGTTCTCGACCGCGCAGAAGGTGACGTAGCAGATGGTCCGATCGTAGGGGCTGATGTTGCCGGGCGAGGCGTGCGCGAGGCAGCCGTGGAACATCAGGACCGAGCCCGCGGGCCCCTTGGGCGCGACGAGGCCGAACTGGTCCGCGAGCTTCCTGACAGTGCCGTGATCGAGGGTCCACAAGGGGTAGCTCGTGGTGCTGACATCGTGGCCGGCCTCGAGCACGCCCTTCTTGTGGCTCTGCGGGATGAACATGAGCGGGCCGTTGAACTCGGTCACCGGGTCGAGGAACACGGCGATGTTCATGGCGCGCGGCTCGGGCATGCCGTCGTCGCGGTGCCAGGTGCCGAAATCCTGGTGCCACTGCCACTGGTCGCCGTCGAAGGCGGCCTTGGCGTTGAGCTTGAACTGGTGGATGTAGAGCTGGTCGCGCAGCACCTGCTCGATCGGCCCGATCAGGCGCGGATGCCGGGCGAGCCGGTGGAAGGCGTCGTTGTAGGTGTGCGCGGCGAACGCAGTGCGCGCGGTCTTGCCGTCCTTCTCGCGCACCACCTCCTGCCGGTCCATGGCGTAGATCCGGTGCGCCTCGTCGAGCATGAGCGCGGCCTCGTCCTCGCCGAACACGGCTGGCAGGAACAGCCACCCCTCGTGCTCGTACTGCTGCAGCTGTGCGTCGCTGAGC
>CAZXYL010000611.1:0-3282 GCA_964644915.1 uncultured Geminicoccaceae bacterium | reverse complement strand
TTGCTCGCTCGAGGGAGATCCGGGCCTTCGCGGCACGCCGGATGATCAGGTCGGCCCCATGGCTGCGCCTCTCGAGGATCGGGAGCCGACGAGCTGTCCTGTGGGGACGTCATGCCGAGATGCCTTCATTTGCCCGTGCTGACGGCCTTCGTTCTTGGTCTGCTGGTGGCGGCCGGGCGGCCCGTGGTCGCCGAGCCCGTGCCGATCCGGGTCGGCACGCTCCAGTTCGGCACCGTCAGTTGGGAGCTCGACACGATCAAGCGCTACGGACTCGACCACGAGCACGGGGTCGATCTGCAGATGGTCGGCCTCGCCGGGCGGGACGCCACCACGATCGCGCTGCAGGCGGGCGAGGTGGACATGATCGTGATCGACTGGATCTGGGTCACGCGCGAGCGCGCCGCCGGCCGCGACTACACCTTCGTGCCCTTCTCGAAGGCGGTGGGCGCCCTGGTCGTGCCGGCGGGCGCCGAGGTCGCGAGCCTCGCCGACCTCGCGGGGCGCAAGGTCGGGATCGCAGGCGGGCCGCTGGACAAGAGCTGGCTCCTGCTGCGCGCGCTGGCCGAGCAGGAGCACGGCCTCGATCTCGAGGCCTCGGTCGAGACGGTCTTCGGCGCCCCGCCCTTGCTGAACGAGCAGCTCAGGATGGGGCGGCTGGACGCGGTCGTCACCTACTGGCAGTTCGTCGCCCGTCTCGAGGCCGAAGGCATGGTGCGCCTGCTCGACGTCAACGAGGCGGCGCGGCGCCTGGGCATGGGCTCGGACGTGCCGCTGCTGGGCTTCGTCTTCCGCGAGAGCTGGGCCGAGGAGAACCGCGCGGCGGTGCTCGGCCTGCTGGAGGCCTCGCGTGAGGCCAAGGACCTGCTCGCGCGGGACGACGAGGCCTGGGAGCACCTGCGGCCGCTGATGCAGGCCGAGGACGAGGCGACCTTCGTGGCGCTGCGCGAGGGCTGGCGCGAGGGCATCCCGACCAGCTGGGGCATCGAGGAGCGGGAGGACGCCGAGCAGGTGTTCGCGATCATGGCCGAGCTCGGGGGCGAGCAGCTGGTCGGCGGAAGCGATCGCCTGGAGCCCGGGACCTTCTGGGCGCCAGCGCAGTTCTGATGGGAGGCCGACCGGCGCCACCGCGCCGCCGCCGCGGCGGCACCTGTCCCCACATCGAGGCGAGCGATCGTCGATGGTCAAGGTTGCGGGCGGCTCCTGGACGGCCGTCTCGCTGATCGGCTTCGTTGCTCTCTGGTACGTCGTAGCGGCCCTTCTGGACAGCCCGGTCCTGCCCGGGCCCGAGCGCGTCCTTGTGGCCCTCGGAGCCGCGGCGCGGGATGGCGATCTGTTCTATCACCTGGGGGCGACGCTCGGCCGAGTCGCCGCGGCGTTCCTCCTCGCGATGGTCATCGGCACGGCGATCGGCATCGTCATGGGCCGCTCGGTCCTGGTCAACCGCCTGTTCGACAGCTGGCTGATCCTGTTCCTGAACCTGCCCGCGCTGGTGGTGATCATCCTCTGCTACGTGTGGTTCGGCCTGACCGAGGCGGCGGCCATCGCGGCGGTGGCGATCAACAAGATCCCCAACGTCGCCGTGACCATCCGCGAGGGCGCGCGCGCCCTCGAGCCCGATTTCTTCGAGATGGCCCAGAGCTTCCGCCTCGGTCCCCTGGCCGTCATGCGCCACGTCATCCTGCCGCAGCTGGCCCCCTTCATCTTCGCCGCGGCACGCTCCGGCCTCGCGCTGATCTGGAAGATCGTCCTGGTCGTCGAGCTGCTCGGCCGCAGCAACGGCGTCGGGTTCCAGCTGCACCTCTTCTTCCAGCTGTTCGACATCGTCGGCATCCTCGCCTACACGATCGCGTTCGTGCTCGTGATCCAGGTGATCGAGCTCGGCATGCTGCAGCCGCTCGAGCGGCGGGTGACCCGATGGCGCCGGTGAACGCGCTGGCCATCCGCATCGAGGAGAAGCGCTTTCCCGCGGTCGGCGAGGCCGCGGACCGGCTCGTGCTCGAGGATCTGGCCTTCGAGGTGCCGGGCGGCCGCTTCGCATGCCTGATCGGCCCGTCGGGATGCGGCAAGACCACCCTGCTCAACATCATCGCCGGGCTCGATCCCCACTATCGCGGCGAGATCCGCCTGCCGCACGTCGGCGAAGCACGGCCGCGGATCGGCTACGTCTTCCAGAACCCGCGCCTGCTGCCCTGGAAGACCGTGCTCGACAATGTCCTTGTGGTCCTCTCGCCGGCCGAGCGGCAGAGCGGGGTCGCGGAGGAGCTGCTCGACGCCGTCGGGCTGTGGGAGTCGCGCCATTTCTACCCGACGCGCCTCTCGCTCGGCATGCAGCGCCGGGTGGCCCTAGCCCGCGCCTATGCCATCTCCCCCGACATCCTCCTCATGGACGAGCCGTTCGTCTCCCTGGACGAGGTCACGGCGCAGCGCCTGCGCCAGCTCCTCGTCGAGCTGTGGCAGCGGCGGCCGACCACCGTTCTCTTCGTGACCCACAACCTGCGCGAGGCGATCCTGCTGGCCGATCGCCTGCTCATCCTGTCGCCGCGACCAGCCCACGTCGTCGCCGAGATGACGGTGGGGCTGGCCCGCTCGGCCCGCGAGGATGCGGCGGCGATCGAGGAAGTCCGCCGCCAGGTGATCGCCGCGCAGCCGCAGATCTTCGAAGCCCTGCTCTAGTCTTGGTCTAGCCTCGGCGCCGGGCTTGCGCTGGCGTCGTAATTACGTAAGGGTCGTCGGTGTACGGTCGATAAGGTGATCCATGGTCGAGCTGATCTTCTTCGTCTGCATGCTCGCTCAACCGGAGAAATGCGAAAGCATCCAGCCCGCCTTCGCCGAGCCGATGTCGATCGGCCGTTGCATGCGCGACGGGCCGGTCCATGCGATGCGCTGGCTGGAGCAGCACCCCGACTGGAAGCTGCGCGCGTGGAAGTGCGCGCGGCCAACCGCCTGAGACAGGCTTCTTTCGAACGGCCGGCACGGTGCGGCCGCCAACACGCGGGGCGGGTCAGGGCGCCCGGTCAGGCGGTTCCGCCAGCATCTTCTCCAGCTGATCCAGCAGGCCCAGCTGCCCTTTGTGGATCTTCTCCCGCGCCTCCACGAGGCTGAACCAGCCCGCCCGGTCGACCTCGGGAAAGCTCCGCCACTGCCCGGAGCCCGGCGGCCACTCCATGCGGAACGTGTTGCTGCGGATGGCGGCGGGATCGATGTCGCCCTCGAGCGCAAAGGCGTGCACCACCTTGCCGCCCGGCTGCCGGACCGGCGCCAGCGCCCGAGGCTCGCCTTCGA
>CAZXYL010000610.1:0-2229 GCA_964644915.1 uncultured Geminicoccaceae bacterium | reverse complement strand
TCCCGAGCGGCGGGTGCGCATCCTGCTCGCGAACGTGCTCATGCCCAACCGGCGCGCCGACGACCTCCTGCGCATCGTCTCGGAAGCCGACCCCGATCTGTTCCTCGCCGTCGAGACGGACGGATGGTGGGACCGGCAGCTCGCGCCGCTCGCCGAGCGCCTGCCGCACGTGCTGCGCTGCCCGCTCGACAACACCTACGGGCTGCATTTCTTTTCGCGGCTGGAGGTGCGCGGGGCCGAGCTCCGCTACCTGGTCGAGCCCGACGTGCCCTCGGTTTACGCCGAGGTCCGGCTGCGATCGGGCGCCTGGCTCGACTTCTACGGCGTGCACCCACGACCGCCGCGACCGGCCCAGGACACCGAGGAGCGGGACGCGGAGCTCCTGATCGTCGGCCGGGAGGCGGCGCTCTCGCAGCTGCCATCGATCGTCGCGGGCGATCTCAACGACGTCGCCTGGTCGCATACGACCCGGCTCTTCCAGCGCATCAGCGGCCTCTTGGACCCGCGCATCGGGCGCGGGCTCTACTCGACCTTCCACGCCCGCATCCCGCTGCTGCGCTGGCCGCTGGACCATCTGTTCCACGACCCGGCGTTCACGCTCTGCCGAATCGAGCGTCTGGGCTATTTCGGCTCGGACCACTTCCCGGTGCTGGTCGAGCTCGCCTTCGAGCCCGAGCTCAAAACGGAGCTCGAACGGCCGCGACCGCTGCCGGGTGATTGGGTGCAGGCCGGGCGCAAGATCCTCAAGGCCTTCCCGCGCGGCGCGCGGCACCGCCTGCGGCGGATCCTGGAGCGCGGGCGCGAGCGATGGCGGCGCAGGCGTAAGCGCCGGCGCGGGCCTCAGTAGGCGCGCTCGATGCAGAAGTCGACGAGCTCGAGCAGCGCGCCCTTGGCCTCCGACGGCGGGAACATCTCCAGGCTTTGCCGCGCCACCTCGCCGAATGCCGCCGCCTGGGCCAGACACTCCGTGAGCGCGCCGTGTCGCTCCAACAGCTCGATCGCCTGCGCGAGGTCGCCCTCGCGCTGCTCGCCCCGCTCCAGGGTGCGCCGCCAGAAGCGCCGCTCCTCGGCGCTGCCGCGCTGGAACGCGCGCACCACCGGCAGGGTGATCTTGCCGTCACGGAAATCGTCGCCCACGCTCTTGCCCAGCACCACCTCGCGGGCGCTGTAGTCGAGCGCGTCGTCGACCAGCTGAAAGGCGCTGCCCAGGCTGAGGCCGTACGCCCGCAGCGCCTCGGTCTGCTCGGGCGGGCGCTCCGCGACGACGCCGCCGATCTGCGCGGCTGCGGCGAAGAGCGTCGCCGTCTTGGCGGTGATCACCTCGAGGTAGGTGGCCTCGCTGGTCTCGGGATCGTTCGCCGTCATGAGCTGGGCGACCTCGCCCTCGGCGATCACGGCGGACGCGTCGGCGAGGATGCGCAGGACCTCGAGCGAGCCGTCCTCGACCATGAGCTGAAAGGCACGCGCGAACAGGAAGTCACCGACCAGCACCGAGGGCTCGTTGCCCCAGATCGCGTTCGCGGTCGCGAGCCCGCGCCGCAGATCGCTCTGGTCGACCACGTCGTCGTGCAGAAGCGTCGCCGTATGGATGAACTCGACCGCCGCCGCGAGCTTGATGTGGCGCTCGCCGCGGTACTGGCACAGCCGGGCCGTGAGCAGGGTCAGCATCGGTCGCACGCGCTTGCCGCCCGCGCTCACGAGGTGGCCCGCGACCTGCGGGATCAGCGCGATCGGGCTCTCGAGCCGTCGCACGATCAGCTCGTTGACCCGCTGCATGTCGGCCTCGACCAGCGCCTGCACCGCATCGAGCTTGGCGCGCCTGACCGGCTCTTTGAGTGGTGACGTGACGGCGCTCAAGCCGGTCCCTCCCCGGTGCCGCGACCCTGGGCGCACCGCTGCCCTAGCTATCAGGGCTCTCCCCGCAATGCAAACTTGGCTGATCGGCCGCCGTCAATATAGGATGCGCCGGCCATGCGGGAACTGTTGCGATCCAATGATCTCGTTCACCTGTCCTGGGCGCGGGCGATGCTCGCGGCCGAGGGCATCGAAACCGTCGTCCTCGACGACTACTTCAGCGGCGTCGAGGGTTCGATCGGCGCGATTCCGCGCCGGCTCATGGTCGCGGAGGACCAGCTCGAGAACGCGAGACGGCTGCTCGAGCGGGCGCAGAGCGCTGGCCCCGGTGGCTGACGATCTCACCGAGGACAGCCTGCTGAACGGCCGGGTGCG
>CAZXYL010000609.1:0-2612 GCA_964644915.1 uncultured Geminicoccaceae bacterium | reverse complement strand
GCTTTGAGCTCGCGTCAGGTCGATGCCCAGTACGAGTGCAACATCACGCAGCTGCCGATCCTGCAGGGGGTCGAGCACCTGCAGATGCACGAGGTGGTGACCGCGCAGACCGGGGTCGTGCGCATGAAGGTGGGCGTCGAGCCGTTCGACGATCCGCGCGTCCGCAAGGCGATGCGCATGGCGCTCGACACCCCAAGGCTGCTGCAGATCGGCCATTCCGGGATCGGCGGGCCGGGCGAGCACCACCATGTGAGCCCGATCCACCCGGAGTACGCCGAGATCCCGTTCATGGAGCAGGACATCGAGGGCGCCCGGGCCCTGCTCGCCGAAGCCGGCCATCCGAACGGCTTCTCGACCGAGATCACGGTCCCGAACAATCCGGCCTGGGAGCAGATCACGGTCCAGGCCTGCGTCGAGATGTGGCGACAGATCGGCGTCGACTGCCGGATCAACATCGTGCCCGAGGCCCAGTATTGGGAGGTCTGGACGCAGGTGCCGTTCGGCTTCACGCGCTGGACGCACCGGCCGCTCGGCGTGATGGTGCTCGGGCTGGCCTACCGCTCGGGCGTGCCCTGGAACGAGACCGACTTCAGCAACGCGAAGTTCGAGGAGCTGCTCGCGCAGGCCGAGGCAACCCTCGACGTCGACGAGCGCCGCCAGATCATGGCCGACATCCAGGCGATCATGCTCGAGGAAGGGCCGGTCGCGATCCCGCTCTGGCGCGGCCTGTTCAGCTTCTGGGACAAGCGGGTCAAGGGCTTCGCCCACCACCCGACGTCCTACATCTTCGCCGAGGAGCTCTGGCTGGACGACCAGGCCTGAGCGAGCGCGGGGCGGCCGTGAGGCCGCCCCGCTCGTTCCTCGAGAGCACCCAGCGCCATGGCCGCTTTCATCGTCCGCCGCCTCGGGCACATGCTCTTCACCATGCTCGTGGCCTCGTTTCTGATCTTCGCCATGAGCGAGTGGTCGCCGGGCAGCGTCGCCAGGAAGCAGCTCGGGCAGTTCGCGACCCAGGAGCAGGTCGACCTCCTGACCGAGCGGCTCGGGCTCGATCGGCCGGTGATCGTGCGCTATTTCGAGTGGCTGGGCGGCGTGCTCCAGGGCGATCTCGGCATGTCGACCCGGTTCAAGGAGCCGGTCAACGACATCATCTGGCACCGGCTCGGCAATACCGCGATCCTCGCCTCGATCGCGTTTGCGATCATCGTGCCGGCCTCGATCATCCTGGGCGTGCTGGCCGGCACGCGCGAGGGCTCGGTCCTGGACCGAAGTATTTCGCTCGGCGCGATCGTCACCACCTCGGTGCCGGAGTTCGCCTCGGGCGTGTTCCTCGCCAGCATCTTCGTGATCTGGCTGGGCTGGCTCCCCGGCACCTCGACCCTCGACCCGACCAGCCAGTACAGCATCGCCTCGCAGCTCGTCCTGCCGGTCGCGGTCATGGTCCTCTACGACCTGGGCTACGTCGTGCGCATGGTGCGCGCCTCCATGGTCGAGGTCATGACCAAGCCGTACATCCGCACCGCGGTCCTCAAGGGGCTCGCGTTTCGCGACGTGGTCATGCGCCACGCGCTCCGCAACGCGCTGATCGCGCCCTTCACGGTGATCCTGCTGCAGATCAACTACCTCGTGATCGGCGTGGTGGTGGTCGAGGCGGTGTTCGCCTATCCGGGCTTCGGCCGCATGATGCTGGACGCCGCGCTGTTCAAGGACGTGGCCCTGATCGAGGCCGGCGGCCTGGTCGCGGTGTTCATCGCGGTGACGACCCAGGTCGTGGGCGACGTCGGCTACATGCTGCTCAATCCCCGGATCCGGATCCAGTAGATGGCGACGGTCCCCGATCTCGACGCCGCGCGCCTGGAGACGCCGCCGGGGCCGCTACGCCGGTTCGCCGTAGGGCTCGGGCTGTTGCGCGAATCCTGGCCGGCGATGATCGGCGCGACCCTGGTGACGTTCTGGATCCTGGTCGCGCTCGCCGCCCCCCTGCTCGCCCCCTACGATCCCAACTTCCAGGACTACACAGCACTCGCCAACCCCTACCCCTCGGCCGAGCACTGGCTCGGCACCGACAACCAGGGCCGCGACATCCTCTCGCGCATCATCTGGGGCGCCCGCACGGTGCTCATCGTGGCCCCGATCGCGGTCGTGATCGCGTATACCATCGGCTGCACCATGGGCCTGGTCGCGGGCTACAAAGCCGGCTGGTGGGACGTCGTGCTCTCGCGCATCTCGGACGTCATCCTGAGCTTCCCGGTGATCATCCTCTACATGATCATCATCGCCAATTTCGGCGCCTCCGCCTTCAACATCATCGTCGCTGTGACCTTCACCGCGGCGCCGCAGATCATGCGCATCGTCCGCGGCCTGACCCTCGACATCAAGAACATGGAATACATCGCCGCCGCCAAGACCCGGGGCGAGGGCGACCTCTACATCATGGCGGTCGAGATCCTGCCCAACGCCCGCGGCCCCCTGATCGTCGACGCCTGCCTGCGCATGGGCTACACCACGATCGCGATCGGCGTCCTGGGCTTTCTCGGCCTCGGCCTGCCGCCGCCCAATCCCGACTGGGGCGGCATGGTCAAGGACACCTACGCCATGATGGCGGTCTACCC
>CAZXYL010000608.1:0-1868 GCA_964644915.1 uncultured Geminicoccaceae bacterium | reverse complement strand
GCACGACGACCGGCATGGCGCCTCCCTACATCAGCCGCCGGCGGACGAAGCCGGAGCTGTACTCGACCGCGAGCACGATGGCGATGATCACCAGCAGGATGGCGGCGGCGACGTCGTACTCGTAGCGGCCGAGCGCCGTGTTCAAGGTCGCGCCGATGCCGCCGGCGCCGACGATGCCGATGACCGCGCTCTCGCGGAAGTTGATGTCGAGCCGGTACATGGAGAGGCCAATGAACCGCGCCATCACCTGCGGCTGGACCGCATAGTTCATGAGCTGGAACCACGACGCGCCGGTGGCCCGGATCGCCTCCACCTGGTCGCGGTCGATGTCCTCGATGTCCTCGGCGAGCAGCTTGGCGAGGAAGCCGATGGTGGCGAACGACAGGGTGACCACGCCGGCGAACGGCCCGAAGCCGAACATGGCGACGAAGAAGATGGCGAGGATCACCTCCTGGAAGGCGCGCGCGACCGCGATGATGCCGCGGCAGACCAGGTAGACCGGCAGGGGCGCCACGTTGCGCGCCGCCCCGAGCGCGATCGGCACCGACATCAGGATGCCGAACAGGGTCGAGACCACCGTGATGGCGAGGCTCTCGAGCGTGCCGACGTAGATCTCGTTCCAGCGGGCGACGAAATCGGGCTGCAGAAAGCCGGACAGCAGGACGGCGCTGCGCGAGAGGCCCTGATACGCGCGCTCCCAGTTGATCGGGACGGTGTTGATCGCGAGCAGCAGGTAGGCGAGCGCGCCGAGATAAATCGCCCAGCGGGTCCATGGGTTGGCGATGAACGGCGGCTTGCGCCAGCGCCTCGGGCGGGCGACGACGACCGCGGCCTCGCTGCTCATCGCCGCGATCCCCGGCCGACGCGGTTCTGTCCGCGGCTCAGCGGCACTCGAAGGTGTCGCCGACCTGGGCCGCGATGGTGCGGATCACGTTCCAGTCGCGCTGGTAGTCGACCGGCACGAAGGAGTCGGCGCTGCTGAACTCGGCGGCCAGCGCCGTGCCCTCCCAGTCGAACGACAGGAAGGCCTCGCGCACCGCCTCCTGCAGCTCCGGATGCAGGTTGTAGACGTGGCCATAGCCGGTGCTGGGGAAGGTCTCCGAGGTGTAGATGATCTCGATCTGGTCCCAGCTGACCACGTCACGGTCGATCATGCGGCGCATGACCGTGCTGGCGATCGCCGCGGCGTCGTAGTCCTGGTTGGTGACGCCCAGGATGGAATTGTCGTGGGCGCCCGAGAAGGCGGTCTGATAGTCCTCGTCCGCGACCATGCCGAACTCCGCCTCGAGCAGGGCCGAGGGCGCGCGGAAGCCGGAGTTCGAGGTCGGCGACACGAAGGCCAGGGTGCGGCCGGCTAGGTCCTCCATCGTCTCGATGCCGCTGCCCGGATAGGTGATGATCTCCATCTCGTAGCCGGAGATGCCGCCGTCGAGACCCATGGCGGCCAGCGGATGAAAGCCGGCGCAGTTCACCGCCACCGGCACGCTGCCGGCGGCGAAGCCGCCGACGTGCAGGCGGCCGGCGCGCATCGCCTCGACCATGGCGGCATAGGAGTGCACGGTGAAGTAGGTGATCTCGCGGCCGGTGATCCCGGCCATGTGCTCCATGAACTCCTCCCAGACCCGCGCGTACAGGGCCGGGTCCTCGACCGGCGTATAGGTGAACACGATGGTCGCGGGATCGAGCCACTCGCTCGGGTCGGTCGGGCTGTCGGCGAGCATGTCGTCGTCGCGATCGCAATAGCGGGCATCCAGCTCGCCACGCGGACAGTCCTCGGCGCGTGCCTCGCCGGCTGGCAGCGCCCCGCCTGCGACCAGCACCGCGGCGCCGACGAGCAGGCCGAGGGGGCCCACCGCGTCACGCAGGAT
>CAZXYL010000607.1:0-2568 GCA_964644915.1 uncultured Geminicoccaceae bacterium | reverse complement strand
GGCTCGGCGGTCTCGATGGGCCTCGAGGTGGTGGAGTAGGGCGATGGCGAAGAAGAGCAGGCGCCTGCGCGAGCAGCTGTCCAAGATCGAGCCCGAGCGCCTCTACGCGCTGCAGGACGCGGTGGCGCTGGCCAAGCAGGGGGCGACGGCGAAGTTCGACGAGACGATCGAGCTGGCGCTGAACCTCGGGGTCGATCCGCGCCACGCCGATCAGATGGTGCGCGGCACGGTCGATCTGCCGCACGGCACCGGCAAGTCGGTGCGGGTCGCGGTGTTCGCGCGCGGCGACAAAGCCGAGGAGGCGAAGGCCGCGGGCGCCGACGTCGTTGGCGCGGAGGATCTGGCGCAGCAGATCCAGGAGGGCAAGATCGACTTCGACCGCTGCATCGCGACCCCGGACATGATGCCGGTGGTCGGCCGGCTCGGCCGGATCCTGGGCCCGCGCGGCCTGATGCCCAACCCCAAGCTCGGCACGGTGACACCGAACGTGGGCCAGGCGGTGCAGGCGGCCAAGGCGGGTCAGGTGCAGTTCCGGGTCGAGCGCGCGGGTATCGTGCACGGCGGCGTCGGCAAGGCGAGCTTTCAGGAGGAGGCCCTGATTGAGAACATCAAGGCCTTCGTCGACGCCATCAACCGGGCGAAGCCCGCCGGCGCCAAGGGGACGTACCTGAAGCGCGCGGCGATCAGCTCGACCATGGGGCCGGGCCTGCGGCTCGATCTCGCGAGTCTGAGCGGTTAGCCGGGCACGGAAAAGGGGCTTGTATTGGCGCGACTGCCGACTATGTTAGCGGGGCTGGTAAACGTGCCGAGAATGCTTACATCCAGCTGCAGGAACGAAGCTCCCGCGGTTGGACCTTTGCGCCTTGTGAGCGGCACGCGAGCGGGCGGTCGTCGCCAGCTTAAGGATGACATCGAGAGCGTTGCATCGAGGTTAAAGCCCTCGAGGGCGAACGCAGCCTGCGGAGTCCGGGGTGCTTCGAGCGCAAAAGGTTGAGACGGTCGAGAACCTGCGCGGCGTGTTCGGCGAGGCCGCGGCGGTGATCGTGACGCATTATCAGGGTCTCTCGGTCGCCGAGATCACCGATCTCAGGCGCCAGATGCGCGACGCGGGCGCACGCTTTCGGGTGACCAAGAACCGGCTGGCGAAGATCGCCATGGCGGATACCGCCTACGCGCCGCTGGCCGAGCTGTTCACGGGCCCGACCGGGATCGCGTACTCGAGCGATCCGATGGCGGCGCCCAAGGCGGCGGTGACCTTCGCCAAGCGCAACGAGAAGCTGGTCATCATCGGCGGCGGGCTGGGCGATCATCTGCTCAGCGCCGACGAGGTCCGGGCTCTGGCCGAGCTGCCGTCGCTGGACGGGTTGCGCGCCAAGCTGATCGGGCTGATCACCACGCCGGCGGCCCGGCTCGTGGGCGTGCTCCGGGCACCGGGGGCGCAGGTGGCCCGGGTGCTGGCGGCGCATGGCGAGCAGGAGCAGTCTTAGGCGAACCATTGAGCGCGCCGGGGCAGGGCGCGAGCGGATCGAGTGTAGGGGAACGGGGTCATGGCAAATCTGCAGCAGATGGTCGAGAATCTCTCGGCGCTCACTGTCCTCGAGGCGGCCGAGCTGTCGAAGATGCTCGAGGAGAAGTGGGGCGTCTCGGCGGCAGCGCCGGTGGCGGCGGTGGCCGGCGGGGCGGCCGCAGCGCCGGCCGAAGCGGTCGAGGAGCAGACCGAGTTCGACGTCATCCTGGCCGCGGCGGGCGAGAAGAAGATCAACGTGATCAAGGAGGTGCGCGCCATCACCGGGCTGGGCCTCAAGGAGGCGAAGGACCTGGTCGAGGGCGCGCCCAAGCCGGTCAAGGAGGGCGTCTCGAAGGACGAGGCGGCCAAGCTCAGGGCGCAGCTCGAGGGGGCCGGCGCCACCGTGGAGATCAAATAGCTCTGGACGGATCGGCACGGCCCCTGTCCGGCATCGCCGGCCCGCGCGGGCGGCCGGCGCCGCCGAGCGGGCGGGGGCCTCACGTCGTCGAGCTCATCTTCGCACCGTCAGCGCCGTGCGGGCATTGACGGCTGGATGATTCTGCTGGATCGCGAGCCTACCGTCGTCCGGCCGGGGGTAACCTTCGCCCCGGCCCAGACGGTGGGCCGTTCGTCGTCGAACTAGGAACAGCGATGGCATATTCTTTCACGGGTCGCAAGCGTATCCGCAAGACTTTCGGGCACATTCCCGAGGTCACGGTCATGCCGAACCTGATCGAGGTTCAGCGGACCTCTTATGAGAACTTCCTGCAGATGGAGGTGCGGCCGGAGCGGCGGCAGCACGTCGGCCTGCAGGAGGTCTTCAAGTCGGTCTTTCCGATCCGGGACTTCGCCGAGCGGGCGGCGCTCGACTTCGTGCAGTACGAGCTCGAGGAGCCGAAGTACGACGTCGAGGAATGCCATCAGCGCGGCATGACCTACGCGGCGCCGCTGCGCGTCACGCTGCGGCTGATCGTGTGGGACGTCGACGAGGACACGGGCTCGAAGAGCGTGCGCGACATCAAGGAGCAGGACGTCTACATGGGCGACCTGCCGCTGATGAC
>CAZXYL010000606.1:0-2144 GCA_964644915.1 uncultured Geminicoccaceae bacterium | reverse complement strand
TCAGCGCATGATCGACCGCCTCCTGCTCGCGGAGATCGGCATCGACCGCTACTTCACCTACATCGTGACCCGCACCGTGAAGAGCCGCCCGCAGCCGCCGGTCGAGCTGTTCGCGCGCCTCGCCGGCCGCTGAGCCGGCCGCATCCCGAGCTCCAGAATTTTCCTCTGCCGGCCGCCGCAAGAACAGTCCGCGCGGTCTCGAGAAACCCTCTCTTTGGACCACCCGTCCGCCCGATCGAGGCCACATTCCGAGGCGTCGAGAGGACGCGAGCGGACAGGAGGACGGCATGCGGATCGGTGTACCCAGGGAGATCAAGGCGAACGAGAACCGGGTCGGGCTGGTGCCGGCCGGCGTGCGCGAGCTGACGGCGCGCGGCCACGAGGTCGTGGTTGAGACCGGCGCCGGCCGCGGCGTGCAGATCGATGACGACGCCTATGTCGCGGCGGGTGCGACGATCCTGCCCGATGCGGCCGCGGTGTTCGCGACGGCCGACATGATCGTCAAGGTCAAGGAGCCGCAGCCCGCCGAGTGCGCGATGCTGCGCGAGGACCAGGTGCTCTTCACTTATCTCCATCTCGCCGCCGATCCGATGCAGACCGAGGGCCTGCGCCGCTCGGGCTGCGTCGCGATCGCGTACGAGACGATCACCGACGATGCCGGCCGCCTGCCGCTCTTGGCGCCGATGTCCGAGGTCGCGGGCCGCATGGCGACCCAGGTCGGCGCCCGCTGCCTGGAGCAGAGCGCCGGCGGCAGCGGCATCCTTCTGGGCGGGGTGCCCGGTGTCGAGCCCGCCAAGGTCGTGATCATCGGCGCCGGTGTCGCGGGCTCCAACGCGCTCGCCATGGCGGTGGGCCTGGGCGCCGACGTGACCGTGATCGACCGCAATCTCGCCCGGCTCAAGGAGCTGGACGCCCTCTACGCCGGCCGCGTCCGCACCGTTTTCTCGACCCGGGAGGCGATCGAGCGCCACGTGCTCGCGGCCGACCTCGTCATCGGCACGGTCCTGATCCCCGGCGCCGCGGCGCCCAAGCTGATCACCCGCGAGATGGTCGCCCGCATGCGCCCGGGCACGGCGATCGTCGACGTCGCCGTCGACCAGGGCGGCTGCGCCGAGACCACGCGGGCGACCACGCATGCCGATCCGACCTATGTCGTCAGCGGCGTCGTGCACTACTGCGTGGCCAACATGCCGGGCGGCGTCGCGCGCACCTCGGCCTTCGCGCTCACGAACGCGACCCTGCCTTACGTGCTGAAGCTCGCCGACCAGGGCTGGCAGAACGCGCTCGCGGGCGATCCGCACCTCAAGAACGGCCTGAACGTCTGCCACGGCCGCGTCACCTTCGAGCCCGTCGCGCGCGACCTCGCCCTCGACTACACGCCGGCCGAGGTCTGCCTCGCCGCAGCCGCCTGATCAGGAGGACGGAACATGCTGGCCGAACGCATCTCTCGCCACGAGCTCTCCAACCTGCGCGATCCGCGGCTGTTCCGCGAGCACGCCTACGTCGGCGGCAAATGGACCGCCGCCCGCAACGGGCAGGTGGTCGCGGTGACCAACCCCGCCACCGGTGCGCAGCTCGGCACCGTGCCGGCGCTCGGCGCCGCCGAGACCGGGGCCGCGATCGAGGCCGCCGCCGCGGCGTTCCCGAAGTGGAAGAAGCTCCTGCCGCAACAGCGGGCGGCGCATCTGCGGCGCTGGTACGAGCTCATGAAGGACGCGCGGAGCGATCTCGCGCTGATCATGACGCTGGAGCAGGGCAAGCCGCTCGCCGAGGCCGAGGGCGAGATCGACTACGCCGCGAGCTTCATCGAGTGGTTCGCCGAGGAGGCCAAGCGCGTCAATGTCGAGGGCATCACGCCGCACCTCCCGGGCCGGCAGATGAGCGTCAAGCGCGAGCCCGTGGGCGTCGTCGCGGCGATCACGCCCTGGAACTTCCCCTCCGCCATGATCACGCGCAAGGCCGCGGCGGCGCTCGCCGCCGGCTGCCCGGTGGTGGTCCGGCCCGCGAGCGAGACGCCCTATTCGGCGCTGGCGCTGGCCGAGCTCGCCGAGCGCGCCGGCATCCCGGCCGGCGTGTTCTCGGTCGTGACCGGCCCCTCGGGGCCGATCGTCTCCACCCTGCTCGCGAGCCCGACGGTGCGCGCG
>CAZXYL010000605.1:0-3233 GCA_964644915.1 uncultured Geminicoccaceae bacterium | reverse complement strand
CGCAGGCGCCCCTGCTCGCGATCTTCGCCGTCACCTACGACGCGCTCCTGACATCGCCTGCGAGCGAATCCGCACGGGTGGCCGTCGTCGGCACCGTCGTGGCGCTGATCAACGTGATGAGCGTGTTCGTCCCGGCGCTGCTTCTCACCGTGGCCGCGGCCTCGGCATTGCCGCCGCTCAGCGGCTGGAACGAGACGACGCTCGCGCGCCGTGCCTCGCAGGTCCGCCGAGTCGTGGCCATGGCTGCCGCCTTCATGGTCGCCGGCGTCCTCCACATGGGCGCATGGACGCACCTGGCAGGTGCCACGCTCTCGGCGGACGGCAATGCGGCGCTCGACCAGGTCGCCCTGGCGGTGACCCTGTTCTGGGGCACGACCTTCACTCTCATGATCGCGAGCTTCTATTTGCCTGCCGCCGTCCGGCTGGGCGAGCTGGCCGAGACGATCATGGACGAGGCGGGTATCGCCATCGCCGACCGCCCGAAATGGCTCGTCGATCGCGGCCTGTCCTTCCGCGTGAGCGAGCAGCTGCCGCAGATCGCGGCCATCGCGGCGCCGCTGCTTGCGGGCCCGCTCAGCGCCGCGATCGGCACCTTCGCCGATACGGTCGTTCGCTAGATGGAGGATACCCCCGCCCTCCATGGGAGGACCTGCGGGCCGGCCGGTACGACTTCGCCGAGGTGCGGATGTTCCTCGTCATACGAGGACCCTGCGATCGAGGACATCGCCGCCGCAGCCCTGGTGTACGAGGCGACCGGCTGCTAACTCAACTGGGCGCGCCGCCGGCGCGCAGGAGCCGCTCGAGCAGGAGCGCCAGCACCACGAGCAAGAGGACGACCGCGACGGCCGGGAAGCGCATGAGCGAACCTTCGGCGCGCGCGAGCAGGTCGCTGGCGCGGGCGAGCTGCGCGCGCGAGGGGCGCAGGCGCAGAGCGGCGCCGCGGGGGCGCAGGGCGGCGAGTCGCAATCCCAGCGCATAGCCGGCGCGGCCGAGCGCGAGCGCCGGCACCAGGAGGTCGCCCGCCGGGATGCGCAGACGCGCGATCGGGCCGAGGCGCTCGCCTGCGATGACCGCGACAGCCACCACGACCCCGCCCAGCAGCACGGGCCAGAGCGCCGCCCACAGGGCGTAGGGCTCGAAGGTATGGGCGATCAGCTCGATGCTGCCGACCGGCGGCAGCCAGGTGAGCAGCGCCACCGCGGCGAGGAGCACGAGCCAGCTGCCCCAGAGCAGGCGAGCGCGCGCGCCTGCGGCATGGGCCTCCGCCCGGCGCATCAGGAGGTGGAAGCGCGCCATCAGGAGCGTCGTGCCCACCGCAGCCACCGGAAGAAGCAGGTCCAGCCAGGGCGCCCAGGCGAGCGGGCCGGCGGCGACCGCATCCTTGAGCGCCACCTTGGCGAGCGCGCCGCTGGTGAACGGCGCGCCGGCCAGCGCCAGCGCCGGTAGGAGCAGCAGCCACAACGCCAGGCGACGCGCCCGCTCGCTGGCGGCGTTCTCGACCACGCCGACGCCGAGGAACAGGGCCCCTTTGGCGAGGCCGTGGTGGAAGGCATAGGCGAGAGCCCCGGCCTGCGCCGCCGGCCAGGCGGTCTGGCTGCCGATCCCGACGCCCACGGCGATCGTGATCAGGCCCATCTGACTGATGCTGGAATAGGCGAGCAGGGTCTTGGGCTGGTCCTGGGCGATCCCGATCGCGACGCCGTAGAAGGCGGCGAGCAGGCCCATGGTGATCACGAGGTTCGACCAGACGGGCAGCGCCGCCTCACCCAGCGGCAGGAAGTGCAGCCAGGCGAGCAGGCCCGCCTTGATCATCGCCCCGCTCAGCACGGCGCTCGCGGGCGTGGGCGCCACCGGATGCGCGAGCGGCAGCCAGACGTGGAGCGGCAGGGCCCCCGCCTTGATGCCGAAGCCGAGCAGCAGGCAGGCGATCACCAGATCGCTCTGCGGCATGGCGGCGACCGCCGCGGGCGCGCCGGCGAGAGCGAGTGAGCCAGACTGCGCGGCCGTGTACCAGATCGCGGGCAGGATCAAGGCCTCGCCGGTGACCACGAGCACGATGTAGACCAGCCCCGCGCGCCTGGCCTCGGCGGTCTCGCTGTGCACCACGAGACCGTAGGCGGCGAAGTTCATGACCACGAAGAAGAAGTAGAAGCTCACGATGTCCCGGCTGAGCAGCAGGCCGAGGTTGCCGGTCATGGTGATCAGAAAAAAGGCGAAGAAGCGCCGGCGCCTGGGATCGCGGGCGTGGTAGCCGCGGGCGTAGAAGGCGGCGACGGCCCAGAGCGGGGCGATGAACAGCAGCATCACTTGCTGCTTGGCATCCAGGCCGAAGATCGCGCCCAGGAGCAGCCAGGGGACCTCGACCTGCCAGCCCACCGGGGTCGCGAGCGCCAGAGCCAGTGCCGGCAATGGCGCGAGCGGCCAGATCGCGCGCACCCGGCGATGCGTCCCCGGCACGAGCAGGAGCACGGCGAGGATCGCCGGCAATGCCAGGACCAGGAGCACCAGGGCGGTCACGGCGCGAGCTCGATGGCGATGTATTCGCGAACGGTGATCAGCCGGGCCCAGCCGAGCGGGCTCAGCGGCCAGCCCGCCAACAGCCCGGCGGCCAGCGTCAGCGCTGCGGTCACCACCGGCGGCAGGACCAGCCACCATCCCGCCCGACGCAAAAAGGGCCGGGCGGCCGGCTGGCCCTCGGGACTCATGAACCAGGCGCGGTAGATCGGCGGCAGGAAGTAGGCGGCGTTCAAGGCACTGCTCGCGATCATGACCGCGAACACCCAGGGCTGGCCCGCCTCCAGGCCGCCCAGGGCCAGATGCCACTTGCTGACGAAGCCCGCGAGCGGCGGCAGGCCGATCAGGCCGATCGCGGCCAGGGTGAAGGCGGACATGGTGACCGGCAGGCGGCGCCCGACGCCCTGCATCTCGCTCACCTTGTGAATGCCGAGCGTCTCGGCCAGGTTGCCGGCGCAGAAGAAGAGCGTGATCTTCATCAGGCCCTGATGAACCAGGTGCGCGAGGCCGCCGATGGTCGCGATCGGGCTGGCGAGCGCCGCGCCGAGGACGATGTAGGAGAGCTGGCTCACCGTGGAGTAGGCGAGCCGGCGCTTGATCTCGTCCTGGGCGAGCGCCCGGAACGAGCCGTAGACGATGGTGATCGCGGCGATCACCGCGAGCGGGGAGCTCAGCTCGAGGGCTTGCACCACCTCGATGCCGTAGACGTCGTAGACCAC
>CAZXYL010000604.1:0-2024 GCA_964644915.1 uncultured Geminicoccaceae bacterium | reverse complement strand
GCGCGCATGCCGCGCATGCTGCGCACGCCGCCGGGCGAGGTGTACATCCGGACTGAGGCGCCGCGCGGCGAGTACGGCATCTACCTCGTGAGCACCGGCGGCAACCGACCGCACCGCCTCAAGATCCGCTCGGCGTGCCTGTCGAACCTGCAGGCGCTCAGGCAGATGACGGTCGGCCAGTACGTCGCCGATGCCGTGATCATCCTCGGCTCGATCGACATCGTGCTCTGTGAGGTCGACCGATGACCAACGATCTCTTCGGGCTCGAGATGAACGTCTGGCTCGACGGGCTGAGCCGCGTCGGGCTGATCGTCGGCTTCATGACCGTGACGGCCATGGCCCTGATCTACATCGAGCGCAAGATCCTCGCGCGCTTCCAGCGCCGTGTGGGTCCCACGCGCACGGGGCCGATGGGTCTCCTCCAGTCTGTCGCCGACGCGCTCAAGCTCATCGGCAAGGAGGACCTGCGTCCACGGAACGCGGATCCGTGGACCTTCGAGCTCGCCCCCTACATGGTCTTCGTCCCCGTCTTCCTCGGCTTCGTGATCGTGCCCTTCCTGATCGGCTGGGAAATCCGCCTGCTCGAACTCGGTCTGCTCTACTTCATCGCGACGTCGTCCGTGAACATCGTGGGCTGGGTGATGGCCGGCTGGGGCTCGGACAACCGCTACGCGATGATCGGCGGCATGCGCGCCGCCGCCCAGGGCATTTCCTACGAGCTGCCGTTGGTGTTGTCGCTCGTGGCCGTGGCCATGCTTGCGGACTCGCTCAACCTCGCCGAGATCGTCGCGGCCCAGGGTCGCGTGCCGTTCGTGGTCTGGCAGCCGATGGCCTTCTTCGTCTTCTTCGTGGCAGCGCTCGCGGAGATGAACCGCCCGCCGTTCGATATCCCCGTCGGCGAATCCGAGGTCGTCGGCGGTCCAGTCGTCGAGTACTCCGGCATCCGCTGGTCGATGTTCTTCCTCGCCGAGTATGCGGCGCTGTTCATCCTCTCCGCGATCGGCGCTTCAGTGTTCCTTGGCGGCTGGGCGTGGCCGCTGGGCGAGGAGCTTGGCCGCGGGTGGCAGCTGCTGCTGTTCTCCGGGAAGACCGGGCTGCTGATCTTCGTGGTGTTCTGGGTGCGCGCCTCCGTGCCGCGCCTGCGCATCGACCAACTCATGGCGTACTCGTGGAAGGTCCTGCTCCCGCTCACGCTGGCGCAGGTGCTGGTCAACGGCGCCGTGCTCGTCTACGACTGGCCGCACGTGGTGCTGCTGGTCACCGGCGTGATCGGGCTGGCGACCCTGTTCTGGGTCACCGACCGCTCCGTGCGCCGGCCGCGTCCGCGACCGGCACCGCTGATTGCGCAAGGTGAGGTGGCCTCATGAGGGGAATCGCCCGCAGCATGCTCACGACGCTCGGCGCGTTCACGCGCCGGCCGGTGACGCGTGCCTACCCCACCGTCCACCGCCCGCTCCCGGAGCGTGACAGAGCGTTCCCGATCCTGCTCTGGGACCAGGACATCGATGAGCCGTTCTGCACTGGCTGCCACGCGTGTGAGCGCGCCTGCCCCGTTGAGTGCATGACCGTGCTGATGAAGGACAACCCGCGACACACGTCGCAGGGCGGCAACTCCAGCCGCCGCAAGATCATCGACAAGTTCTGGATCGACTACGCGCGCTGCATGCGCTGCAACATCTGCGTCGAGGTGTGCAACTTCGACGCGATCGCCATGAACAACACGTGGCAGGGACACGAGCTCTCTGTCTACGACCGCTCTGATCTCGTGATGGATCTCCCGCAGCTGCTGTCGCAGCACCGGCAGGGAAACCTCAAGGAGTGGGTCGCTGATTAGCGTCGGGGGGTTGCGCACTGCGCGCAGCCCGGCAGACTAGCGCCCGGTAGCCCGCGGAGCCCCGCGGCCCGGGTCACCGGAGACCGTGCGAGACAGAGGGACCCGTGCTCGATCGACTACCGCTCCCGCCGCAGTTCGATCGCATCATTGTCCAGGGCAGCCTCGTCGCGACGCTCTTCGGCGTCCCGAT
>CAZXYL010000603.1:0-2964 GCA_964644915.1 uncultured Geminicoccaceae bacterium | reverse complement strand
GACGCCGCGGGGCTGACCGGCGATCCCGCCGGCCTCGCCTCGGCCCTGATCAAGCTGGAGCGCTACCAGCGCGGCTTTTGGGAGCAGATCCTCATGCCGGGCTACCGCCTGCCCGAGCCTTCGATCCTGCGCACCCATCCGCCGACCGAACAGCGCGTCGCGCGGCTGCAGCAGCTGATGGCCGCGGCGCCCGAGGAGCGGGGCGCCGCCTGGGTCACGCGCGCCGGGGCGCCGGTCGAGTTCGGCTGGCCGCGCGTCCACGCCGCGCCGCGCGGGCGCCTGCTCGGCCACTGGTACTGAGCCGGCGCGCCGGACCGAGCGATACCAGCCGCCCGTGACGTGAAAACGCCGCTTCCGGAGCGGCCCGGGTCACGCTAGGAAGGGTCTGAAGCAGGTTTGTGTCAGCACAAACCCGGTACGCGCCTCGAGACCCGGTCGGCCCAACACGGCCCTTACGGCCCCTTTCGACTGCACCTCTCCTCGATGCATCGCCGGGCCATCCAGATGACGTTCGCGCCATGACCGTGCACTCGCTGAACCAAAACAATGCCGAAGTCGGGGAGGCCGTGACATGCCGGTACGGGGAGGGGACGATCCGGTCAACGACGCGACCTGGCAGCGATTGGAAGACCAGATCGACTGGTACGAGCGCCAGAGCCGGAGGCGTGGCGCGCGCATAAGCGCCTCAAACTGACGCAGATCGGCCTCGCCGCGCTGATCCCGTTCCTCGCCGGCTTCCAGAGCACCCTGGTCCAGCTCCTGCCCGCCCCGCTCGCGCTCCTGCCGGTCCTGCTGCTCGCGGGCCTCGGCGTGGCCCTGGTGGTCCTCGAAGGCGTGCAGCACCTGAACCAGTATCAGCTCTATGGGTCGAGCTGTCGCTCCATCGGGGAGGCGCTCGAGCGCGAGAAGTTCCTCTTTCTGGCCGATGCCGGCCCGTACGCCGACCTCGAGGACACGCGCCCCCGTCTGGCCGAGCGGGTCGAGGAGGTGATCTCCCGCAATCCCGCCGGCCCGGTTGCCCGGGCGCGCCGCTCGGCTGGCAGACGCGTGCGCAACGCCTGAAGAACGAGCGGCCGCCGACCGGCCGCCCGCAGCGATCCTTTCGGAGGCGAACCGCCCCGCTAGGATGAAGGAGTCATTCCGCCTGGTGGACGCGGGTGCGGCCGAGCCGGCGCTCGGCGGTGGTGAGCGCCGCCTGCTCCGCTTCCTCGCGCGAGGCGCCCTCCGCCCTGGCGATGCGCGCGCCGGGACTGACGTTGTCGACCTCGCAGATGAACCGGTCGCCCAGCCGGTAGGAAACGATCCCCACCGGCCAGCCGGCCACTTCCTCCCGTCGTCGCTGGTAGTCCTCGGCTCGCATCCGCCGGGGCCTCCTATGCCGCGGAACCCTTCTCCACCGGCGCGCCCACGAGGTTACCCCATTCGGTCCACGACCCGTCGTAGTTTTTCACGTTGTCGTAGCCGAGCAGGTACTTGAGCACGAACCAGGAGTGGCTCGAGCGCTCGCCGATGCGGCAATAGGCGATGATCGGCTTGTCGCCGGTGACGCCCTTGCTGGCATAGAGCTGCCTGAGCTGGTCCAAGGGCTTGAACGTGCCGTCCTCCTGGCAGACCTGGCCCCAGGGGATGTTGGCGGCACCCGGGATGTGCCCGCCGCGCTGGCAGGTCTCGGGCAGGCCCGGAGGGGCCAGGATCTTGCCGGTGAACTCGTCCGGGCTGCGCACGTCGACGAAGGCGTGGCTGCGGCTCTCGGACGCCTTCATGGCCTCGGGCAGGAAGGTGCGCAGGGACAGATCCGGCCCCGAGGCCGAGTAGCTGGTCGGCTGCACGCGCGTCTCGTCGGCGGTCAGCTCGCGCCCTTCCTCCAGCCACTTCTTGCGGCCGCCGTTCATCAGGCGCACGTCCTTGTGCCCGTAGAGCTTCATCTGCCACAGCGCCCAGGCGGCGAACCAGTTGTTGTTGTCGCCGTACAGGATCACGGTGGTGTCGTTGCCGACGCCCGACTCCCCCATCAGCTTCTCGAACTGGTCCTTGGGGATGATGTCGCGGCGCACCGTGTCGCACAGCTGCGTGGTCCAGTTCCAGGCGATCGATCCCGGAATGTGGCCCTGCTCGTAGGCGGAGGTGTCGACGTCGACCTCGACCACGCGCACGTTCGGATCGTCCTTGTGCTCCGCGACCCAGGCTGTGTCGACCAGGACTTCAGGATGGGCATATTCGGCCATCGGTTGTCTCCTCTCCCGACGCGGCACCTCGGGAGTGCCACATGGTTGATTGCACTCGGTCTCGCTGACGACGCGCCCGCGCAAGCTACGTCCTGCCGCGACACGACACCACCCACGACGACGTGAGATCGCCCTTCGCGCTCGTCATAGCCGCCGCCCGCCCGGCTGTCCACGCAGGCCGAGCCTGGCGCCGGCCGGAGCGCCTCGGCGAAACGGGCGCAGCCCTCACCCGGCATTCATGACGCCATCGGATCCCAGCACGATGTCGAACATCGCGCGCTTGACCTCCCCTGCTGTCTGCGGCTCGAGCTCGGGGGCGGGCTCCAGGCGCGCGGAAACGGCCGCGCGGGCGCGCTCGGTGCCCAGGCGCTGATAGAGGAAGTCGCGCTCGTTCAGGGCGTGGCCGTCGATGTACATCTGCGTGGTCAGCCCCTCGAAGCCCGGGCCGGCGATCTTGAAGTGGATGTGCGGCGTGCGCCCGGGATAAGGCACCGGCTCGATCGTCCGGAAGTGGTAGGCGCCGTCGTCCGCCGCCAGCGTGCTGCCGAAGCCCTGGAAGTTGGGGTCCGCGGGCCCGCGCGGATCGCGCGGATGGTGATAGACCCCGAAGGCGTCGCACTGCCAGATCTCGAGCCGGGCGCCCCGGATCGGGCGGCCGTCCGGGCCGAGGACCCGGCCGCCCAGGTGCAGGATGGTGCCCGCGGCGCGCTCAGGCCGGCCCGCGACGCGCACGAGATCG
>CAZXYL010000602.1:0-5105 GCA_964644915.1 uncultured Geminicoccaceae bacterium | reverse complement strand
CTGCGCCGGCTCCTCCGATGCGCCCGGCCGGCCTCGGCGCCTGCGCAGGCCGCATAGCGGATTGCCACCCATCTCCGATCCAGATGGCTTCCATCGCGAAAACTCGGTTCTCGTGATGGCGAGCGCCCGGTAACCTGTCCCGGAACTTGCGGGAGGTGGCCCATGCCGTTCCGAACCGTCCTGACGGAGCGATTGAACCTCGCCCATCCGATCATCCAGGCGCCGATGGCGGGCGGCGCCACCACGGTGGACCTCGTGGCCGCGGTCTGCGGGGCGGGCGCGCTCGGCTTCTTCGGCGCCGCCTACTGGTCGCCGGCGCAGATCAGGGAGGCCGCACAGGCGCTGCGGGCGCGCACGGCGAGGCCGTTCGGCGTCAACCTGTTCGCGCCGCTGCCGCCACCCGCGACGTGGGACCCGGGCCCGGCGCTGGACGCCCTGGTGCCCTACCACGCGGAGCTGGGCCTGCCGCCGCCCACAGCACCCGCCGATACCGACAATCCATTCGACGCCCAGCTCGAAGCGGTCCTCGAGAGCGGCGCGTCCGTGTTCAGCTTCACCTTCGGCATCCCGCCCGCGCCCGCCCTCGCGGCGGTCAGGGGGCGCGGCATGCTCGTGCTCGGGACCGCAACCACGGTCGAGGAGGCGCGTCAGCTCGAGGCCGCGGGCGTCGATGCCGTGGTCGCCCAGGGCAGCGAGGCGGGCGCGCACCGCGGCACCTTCGCGGCCGAGTTCGAGGCGGCGATGGTCGGGACCATGGCCCTGGTGCCGCAGGTGGCGGACGCGGTGCGCGTGCCGGTGATCGCGTCGGGCGGCATCATGGACGGGCGCGGCGTCGCGGCCGCCCTGGCCCTGGGCGCGAGCGCCGCGCAGATGGGCACGGCGTTCCTGACCTGCGACGAGGCGGGCGTGCCGGAAGTGCACAAGGAGGCGATCCTCGCCGGGCGCGAGCACGAGACGCGCCTGACGCGCGCGTTTTCCGGGCGCCCGGCGCGCGGCATCGTCAATCGCTTCATGGCGGAGGTCGAGCCGGCTGGCGCGCCGGGCCCGGTGCTCCCCTACCCGCTCCAGAACGCGCTGACACGGCCGCTGCGCAACGCCGCCGCCCGGCAGGGTCGGGCGGAGTTCCTCTCCCTCTGGGCAGGCCAGGGGCTGCGCCTCGCGCGCCGCCAGTCGGCCGCGGAGCTGATCGCGCGGCTCGCGGACGAGAGCGCCGCGACACTTGCCCGGCTTGCCGCCTCCGGATGACCGCCACCCCAGGTGGGGCGCTTGGCAAGAACCCCGGCGCGCGCTAATCGTTCTCCCGGCGCCCCGGTCGGGGTGCTCACGAACGAACGAGGGAGAGACCGTGATGAGAACCGGACCGCTTCTGGGCTGCCTGGCCGCCGCCGGCGTGCTGATCGGCGCGAGCGCCGCGCACGCCCAGGGCGATGCGGCCGCGGGGCAGAGGGTCTTCAACAAGTGCAGGGCCTGCCACGATGTGGACCAGGAGCGGAACAAGATCGGGCCGCACCTGGTCGGGATCTTCGGCCGCGAGGCCGCCAGCGTCGAAGGTTTCAACTATTCCGACGCGATGCAGCAGTCCGGCGTGACCTGGGACGACGAGGCGGTCGCGGAATACGTCAAGAACCCGAGGGAGTTCATCCCCGGCAACCGCATGGCGTTCGCGGGTCTGCGCAACGAGCAGGAGGTGCAGGACCTGCTCGCCTATCTGCACGAGGCCGCGGGCGAGAGCTGACCCCTCGGGCCGGCCGCCCGGCCCTGCACCCTGCGGGGTCGAGGCCTCGGTTGAGGCTGGGGCGGGCGGCCCTGATCGCGCCGCGATACCCGGGCTTGCGGCGACGCGGATCGGGCAGAAATCTACAAGCAGGCGATTGACCGCGAGCGCGCGCTCGGCCAAAGCAGTGCCGCCGACGCAAAACCACGGTCGAGCTTCCGGTCGTAGGTCTGCGCGGTCCGGGGATATGCATGTTCGGCCTGCCGCACATCTTGATGATCGTCGCCGGCCTTTTGGTGCTGACCGGCCTGCTGCAGCCGCTGGCCGCCCGCTTCGCTCTCCCCCACACGGTGCTGCTGGCGGTGGTCGGGGTCTGCATCGGCGTCGGTGCCGGCGTGCTGCTCGGCACGGATCTGCCCGACGCGTTCAGCGCGCTCGCCGAGCTGTTGCGCGATTTTCCGATCACCTCGCAGGGCTTTCTCTTCATCTTCCTGCCGCTGCTGCTGTTCGAGGCGGCGCTCGCGATCGACGTCCGGCGCATGCTGGACGATGCGGCGCCGATCTTCCTGCTCGCGGTGATCGCGGTCCTGATCACGACCGGGGTTGTCGGGCTGGCGCTGTGGCCGGCCACCGACGTCCCGCTGGTCGCCTGCCTGCTGCTGGGCGCGATCGTCGCCACCACCGATCCGGCGGCGGTGGTCGCCATCTTCCGCGATCTCGGCGCGCCGGCGCGCCTGACCCGCCTGATCGAGGGTGAGAGCCTGCTCAACGATGCGGCCGCGATCGCGCTGTTCTCGGCGCTGCTCGCGATCCTGTTGACCGAGCGCGAGGTGCCGCTCGGCACCGCCACCGCGACCTTTGTCACCGCGCTTGCGGGGGGTGCCCTGGTCGGCTTCGCGGCGGCGCGGGCGATGATGGCGATCGTGCCATGGCTGCGCGATTCCCGCTTCGCCGAGATGACGCTGACCCTGGCGCTGCCGTATCTCGTCTACGTCTCCTGCGAGGTCTACCTGCAGGTGTCGGGGGTGGTCGCGGTGGTCGCGGCCGGCCTCGTGGTCAGCGCCATGGGCCGCAGCCGCTTCACGCCCGAAAGCCGGGCCTTCCTCAAGGACGTCTGGCAGCAGCTGGCATTCTGGGCCAGCTCCCTCGTCTTCGTGCTGGCCTCGATGCTGGTGCCGCGCCTCATGTTCGGCGCGAGCCTGTACGATCTCGTTCTGATCGGGATCGTCATCGCCGCCGCGCTCGTCGCCCGCGCGCTCGTGCTGTTCGGGCTGCTGCCGGTGCTGAGCACCGCGCGGCTCGCACAGCGCGTCAGTCACCCGCACAAGTTCGTGATGTTGTGGGGCGGCCTGCGCGGCGCGGTGACGCTCGCGCTGGCGCTTGCGGTCGCGGAGAACCGCTTGATCGACCCCGAGATCCAGCGCTTTGTCGCGATCCATGCCACCGGCTTCGTCCTGTTCACGCTGTTCGTCCAGGGCGCGACGCTCCGCCCGATCATCCATCTGCTCAAGCTCGACCGGCTCTCGCCCATCGATCAGGCGCTGCGCCACCAGGTCCTCGCGCTGTCTCTGACCAACGTGCGCGACGCCACCCGCGAGGCGGCCGAGGAGTATCACATCGGGGCCACGCCGACCGAGGAGGTGCTGACCCCCTACGAGGCCCGGATCACCGAGGCGACCCGGCGCGAGGACTTCGATACCGAGATCGCCGACCGCGATCGGCTGACCCTGGGTCTCCTGGCGCTCGCCAATCGGGAGCGCGAGCTGATCCTCGTACACTTCGGCCACCGCACCGTGTCGCGCCGCATCCTCGAGGCGCTGCTCGCCGGCGTCGAGCAGCTCCTGGATGGCGTCCGCTCGAGCGGCCGCACCGGCTACAACCGCGCCGCAAGACGCCAGCTCAGTTTCGGCGCGAACTTCCGGTTCGCACACCTGCTGCACCGCTGGGCCGGCATCGAGGGCCTTCTGGTCCTGCGGCTGGCCGATCGCTTCGAGCTGCTCCTGGTGAGCCGCATGGTGCTCGAGGAGCTTCAACGCTTCGTCAGCCGCAAGATGACGCTCGTGCTCGGGCAGCGGCTCGCGCAACTTCTGAGCGAGATCGTGGCGCACCGCCGCGAGGCGACGGCCAGGGCCCTGGACGCGCTGCGCCTGCAGTATCCTGCCTATGCCGACGCGCTCGAGGTCCGCTTCCTGCGCCAGACGGCACTGCGGCTGGAAGCGGCGGAGTACCAGACGCTGTTTCGGGAAGGCCTGATCGGCCAGGAGCTGTACAACGATCTGCGCCGCGAGGTGCAGATCCGGCGTGCCAAGGCCGCGCGCCGACCGCGGCTCGATCTCGGTCTCGACACCCGCGAGCTGGTCGAGCACTTCCCGCTGTTCGCGGAGCTCGAGCCGGGCCAGCTGACCAGGATCACCGGGCTGCTGCAGCCGCATTTCACCGTCCCCGGCGAGGTCCTGATCCGCCGGGGCGAGCGCGGCCATGCGATGTACTTCATCGCCTCGGGCGCGGTGGAGGTCGCCGTCGGCCGGCAGAAGATCAGGCTCGGGCGGGGCGACTTCTTCGGCGAGATGGCGCTCCTGGGCGGCCGGCCGCGGGAGGCCGACGTGGTGGCCCTCGGCTATTGCCATCTGCTGGCGCTGCGCGAGGAGGATTTCCGCACCCTCCTCGCCACCGATCATAGCACCCGCGAGCACATCGAGCGCGTCGCCGACGAGCGCCGGCGCATGAACGAGGCGGAGCTGAGCGGCCCCCGGCGCGCCTCGGCCTGAATGCCTGCCGGCGCCCCCGCGCAGGTCGCCTTCCGACCTGGCGATCAGAAGACCCCGACCACGCCCTCTGGGGTGAGCTTGCAGCCGGTGAGCGTCCGCTCGGCCATGTCCATCCGCCAGGTGAGCATCGCCTGCGCCTGCGCCAGCACCTCGGGCGCGCGCCGCGGATCGGCCGCGATGTTCACGAGCTGGTGCGGATCGGCGTCGAGGTCGAAGCACAAAGGCGGCAGCCCGTTGCAGTGGACGTAGCCGAAACGCGCCGCATGGTGCACCGCGAGCGCGCAGCGTTCGGACGGCAGGCCCAGCGCGGTCTCGTACGTGAGCGTCTCCACGTCCCGGAAGTCGTGCTCGTAATGCGCGGCCGTGCGCCAGTCCTCGGGCGCCTCGCCTGCCAGCCAGGGCACGAGGCTCCGGCCGTCGCACTGACGGGGCGGACTGCAGCCGAGCCGCTCGAGGATCGTCGGCATCAGGTCGACGTGCTCGGTGAAAGCCTCGACCACCCTCCCGCGCCCGGCGCCGGCGCTCGGATCGCACACGATCAGCGGGACGTGGAAGGCCTCCTTGAAGAAGCCGTCCTTGCCGAGCAGCCAGTGATCGCCCAGCATCTCGCCGTGGTCGGAGGT
>CAZXYL010000601.1:0-2469 GCA_964644915.1 uncultured Geminicoccaceae bacterium | reverse complement strand
CGCATCTTCATCGACGGCAACAACGCGGCGGCCCTGGGCTGCGTCTACGCCGGTGCCACGGTGGCCGCATGGTACCCGATCACGCCATCCACCTCGATGGCCGAGGCGTTCGCCCGGCACTGCCGCCGCTGGCGGGTGGACCCCGAGACCGGCGGCAACCGCTTCGCCATCATCCAGGCCGAGGACGAGCTGGCCTCGATCGGCATCGTGATCGGCGCCGGCTGGAACGGGGCGCGCGCGTTCACCTGCACCTCGGGCCCCGGCATCTCGCTGATGCAGGAGTTCCTGGGTCTCGCCTACTTCGCCGAGATCCCGGCGGTGGTGTTCGACGTCCAGCGCGGCGGGCCGTCGACCGGCATGCCGACGCGCACCCAGCAGTCCGACGTCCTGGCCTGCGCCTACGCCTCGCACGGCGACACCAAGCACGTGCTCCTGTTCCCCGAGGACCCGCGCGAGTGCTTCGAGTTCGCGGCCGAGGCCTTCGATCTCGCCGACCGGCTGCAGACCCCGATCTTCGTCCTCTCCGACCTCGACATCGGCATGAACGAATGGCTGTGCGAGCCGCTGGGCTGGGACGATGCGCGCCGCATCGACCGCGGCAAGGTCATGACCGCCGAGCAACTGGAGGCCGGCAAGGAGTTCGGCCGCTACCTGGACGTGGACGGGGACGGCATCTGCTATCGCACCTACCCCGGTACCCACCCGACGCGCGGCGCCTTCTTCACCCGCGGCAGCAGCAAGGACGCCTTTGCGCGCTACACCGAGCAGGGCGCCGCCTATGTCGAGAACATGCAGCGGCTCCTGCGCAAGTTCGAGACCGCCAAGACCCTGGTGCCGCAGCCCGTGGTGCGCACGGCGAAGCAGCCGACGCGCTTCGGCGTGATCTCGTTCGGCTCGACCACGGCGGCGCTGGGCGAAGCGCTCGAAGCCCTCGAGGAGCAGGGCGTCCATCTCGACACGCTGCGGGTGCGCGCGTTCCCCTTCCACGACGAGGTCACAGATTTCGTCGGCCGGCACGATCAGGTGTTCGTGGTCGAGCAGAACCGGGACGGCCAGCTCCGGACGCTCTTGATCAACGAGGGCGCCGTCAACCCCGCGAAGCTGATCCCGGTCCTGCACTACGACGGCACGCCGATCACCGCGCGCTTCATCATGACCGACATCCGCGAGAAGCTCGCGGCGCTCAAGGTGATCCCGCTGAGGAAAGCGGTCTCATGACCTACATCGCCAAGCCCAAGCTCCACCACCCCAAGCTGCCGGTCAACGCGCTCGGCTACACGCACCGGGACTACGAGGGCGCGGTCTCGACGCTTTGCGCCGGCTGCGGCCACGATTCGATCAGCGCCTCGATCATCCAGGCCTGCTTCGAGCTCGAGCTGCCGCCGCACCGCATCGCCAAGCTCTCCGGCATCGGCTGCTCGTCCAAGACGCCGACCTACTTCCTCGGCAGCTCGCACGGCTTCAACTCGGTGCACGGGCGCATGCCCTCGGTGCTCACCGGCGCCAACCTCGCCAATCGCGAGCTGATCTATCTGGGCGTCTCGGGCGACGGCGATTCCGCCTCGATCGGGCTCGGCCAGTTCGCGCACGCCATCCGCCGCGGCGTCGACATGGTCTACATGGTCGAGAACAACGGCGTCTACGGCCTGACCAAGGGCCAGTTCTCCGCGACCTCCGACAAGGGCTCGAAGAGCAAGCGGGGCGTGGTCAACACCGAGGAGCCGATCGACCTCGTCACTCTGGCGCTGATGCTCGGCGCCACCTTCGTCGCGCGCAGCTTCTCGGGCGACAAGGCGCAGCTGACCCCGCTGCTCAAGGCCGCGATCCTGCACCACGGCGCCGCCTTCATCGACTGCATCAGCCCCTGCGTCGCGTTCAACAACCACCTGGGCTCGACCAAGAGCTTCGATTTGGTGCGCGCGCACAACGACGCGGTCAACCGGCTGGACGTGATCGTGGGGCGCCAGGAGATCACGGTCGATTATGCGCCGGGCGAGCTCGAGGAGGTCGAGCAGCACGACGGCTCGGTGCTGCGCCTGCGCAAGCTCGCCGCCGGCTACGATCCGCACGACCGCATCGCGGCCATGAACTACCTGCAGGAGCAGCACGCCGCGGGCGAGATCGTCACGGGGCTGCTCTACGTCGCGCCCGAGGCCGAGGACCTGCACGACTACCTCGACACGGTCCCGACCCCCTTCAACCAGCTGGCGGAGCCCGAGCTCTGCCCCGGCGCCGCCGAGCTCGAGCGCTTCAACGCGTCGCTCCGGTGATGCGGGCCAGCCGGCGCGGCTTCGCCGCTTCAGCGGGGCTGCTGGCGCTGTGGAGCGCTGCGTCGGCGCCGGTGCGCGCGGCCGCCGCCCTGGCCGACGGTCGTTCCGGAACCGATATCGGATCCGCCACGACCGGCCTCGATCCGGCGCTGCTCGAGCAGGCCGTGGCTCGGGCGGCCGCGCTGCCCAGACTGCACAC